>NZ_JBAKFX010000046.1:0-31965 GCF_037577855.1 Dethiothermospora halolimnae
AATTTGTAGTCAAGGGGCTACACCCTAGTAGCTGAATCCTGTGATGCTACCACTTTTGTAAGAAGTGAAAAACTATACTTAATAATTTCTTATGATGTTATTTGATATAGTTTTAGAAACCAGGTATTTGGTATGTATATGAAATATGAAAACATGGATTCTTTTAAAGAAAAGATTAAAGATATTAATACAGTTGTTATACCAATAGGTATGATAGAGGCCCACGGTCATCATTGTTCCCTGGCAACTGACATATTAATTCCGTCAAAGTTTTGTGAAATATTAAATAAAGAAATAGGGGATAGCATAATGATAGCACCTGCGGTTAATTATGGACATTCATGGGCCCTTTCCCCTTATCCTGGGACTATAAACGTATCTATGGAAGCTTTTAGTAATTATGTTAAAGAAATCGCTTTAGAATTTATTAGAAACGGATTTAAAAATATAGTCTTATTAAATGGCCACGGTGGAAATGCATCTGCCCTTAGTCCTGTTGCAGAAGCAATAGCTAATAATGACGGGGTATCAGTTACATTCCATTGGTGGATAGACTTTAAAGAAGAAATATTAAAAATTACAGAGGGACAAGGTCATGCTGGCGAAGATGAAACTTCAGCAGTCCTAGCCATAGATGAATCCTTAGTTGATATGTCAAAGGCTACTAGCAATAATATAAACATTAACGGTAGAATTTTATTTAAAGATTTCGGTAAATTAATATATAAAGATGCACTATCAGGAGATGCAACAAAGGCTACTAAGGAAAAGGGTGAACAGATTTATACATCTGTTTCTAAACGTATGATAGAAATAATTAAGGATATTCAAAGTAAAAACTACTAAAGGGATTCAATATATTGAATCCCTACATATCCTATGGAGTAACCAAATCCCTGTTCTCTGCACCCTGCCCAGAACAAAGAAGCTCCAACGGGGCCTTTATTCCAATTATTACCAATTAAATATAACTAAACCACTTACCACACTCATTACTAACACCGATATGGTTATAAATATTAATAACCATATCGGAACCGTATCCAAGGCTTCATAATCTAACTTTTTTCTTATTCTATTATACCTCCAATAGGCAAATATATAACTTGCTTCTCCTGTTATAACAAGAAGGAGTCCCATAATTCTCATAACCCAATCAGGTCCTTCACTTTCAAGAAACTTCACTATACCCAATCCTGCTCCAACTAAAGCTAGTCCTGTTCTTAACCAGGCAATAAAGGTTCTTTCATTAGCCAAAAAAGTTCTTTCATGGGCTAAATCCGTCCTCTCTTCTGCAAGTACATTCTTTTTTTTACCCATATTAAACTATCATCTCTCCTTAAATCCACACTATCATTTATATTCCCCAAAATATAGATATAAATATTGGGGTTACAATAGATAAAAGTATCTGTAGTGGTAGTCCAACCTTTACATAATCTCTAAAGTAATAACCCCCTGGACTATAAACCATTAAGTTAGTCTGATATCCCACAGGAGTTAAAAATGCTGTACTTGCAGCAAATGTAACTGCCAGTACAAATGCATATGGGTTAGCCCCTATTTGTTCTGCTGCGTTAATAGCTACAGGTATCATAAGTATAACACTGGCATTATTACTAATAAGGTTTGTTAAAGCCGCTGTAAACAAGTAGAAAATACCGAGGATTATAATATTAGGTAAAGAACTAGTTATATTTATTAATTTATTTGCCATAAAATGAGCGGTACCAGTTTTTTCTATGGCTATTCCCAAAGGAATTAAACCGGCCAATAGAAAAATCACCTGCCAGTTAACAGCATCATATATTTCCGTAGGCTTTATGCATCCAGTAATAATCATTATTATAACTCCTAACAGTGAAGATACTACTATAGATGTTATTCCCAGTGCAGCTAAGAATATTACTAACAGTAAAATAGCTAAAGATACCATCATTTTTTTCTTATTAAAATCTTCAGTCTCAACTTTATCTACTATAATTGGATCATCCTTTTTCTTAAGCTCCTTAACACTACTTTTATCCCCTAATATAAGGAGCATGTCACCAGATTTTAACTTTAGATTTTCAATTTCATCATAACTCAAACTACTTCCTCTTTTTATTGCTAATACTATAGATTTAAATTGTTTTAAAAAGTTTAACTCTTTTAAACTTTTTCCTTCTAAAAAGGAGTCACTGGGAATTATTATTTCTATCAGTTTCTTTTTCCTTTTATTTTTTTCAAGTTTTTCTGTGGTAATTTTCATTTTAGGTAATAACTGTATTTCCTTAGTCTTTACCAGTTCCAGTAAAGTTTTTTTATCAGTTTTAATCAGCAGTTTATCATTTTCTTCTAATATTTTAGAGGATAAGGGCTCTACCAGTTCAAAGTTACTTCTGACTATTTGCAATATATTAACATTAATATTTCTTTCCTCTATAACATCTTCCATTGTCTCTCCAATTAGTTGAGAATCTGAAGGTATAACTATTTCTGTTAAGTAGTCTTCCACCTTATATTCATCTGTTAATTCCTTATTGGGATCTCTTCTCTTTGGAGTAAGGTAATACCCCACAGTTATTAAGTATATTATACCAGTTATTAAAATAACTACTCCTAATTTGGTAAATTCAAACATTGAAAATGGATTGTCCAAAATCCGCTCTGAAATATCACTGGCAAGTAGGTTTGTAGACGTCCCAATTAAAGTCATCATCCCTCCCATCATCGAGGCATATGATAATGGAATTAGAAGTTTAGACGGAGATGACTTAGTTTTTCTAGATAAGTCCATAACCATTGGAATAAATATGGCCACAACGGGAGTATTATTTAAAAAACATGCCGTTATACCTGCAAGTACTACTATAGTGATTAATTGTTTTTTCTCATTTTCCCCTGTTACTTCAGCTATTTTATTACCTAAAATATGTATAAATCCATTTTGTTGTATTCCCTTACTTAGTATAAACATAGCTAAAATTGTAATAGTTGCCTTATTAGAAAATCCAGACAAAGCATCCTCTGTTGTAATATTAGTCCATGGTTTTAAAAATACAAGTACAATAGGTACTGCCAATGCTATTATGTCTATTCTTACAGGCTCTAGAAAAAATACGATTATTAATCCCACTATTAATATTAAGATTATTAATATATCAACATTTATACCACTGGTTAAGTTTGCAGCATTAGAATAAGCATAAACTTTACCAGATGTAATGGAAATAATAAAAACTATTATTAAAATAAAGGGGATGATTCTAGCAATATTTTGTTTTTCCCCTGTAAACTTACTTACTATTCCATCCAACTAATCATCTCCTGCCTTTATATTGTTTCTTTTTAATTAAAAATAGAACTTTCCGTAGAAAATTCTATTTTTAATCTAATATCTTATAATTTTTATTACCCGTTCTGTTATACTTTACACATTGTTTAAATAATTCCCCTCATGATCTAAAAGCCATCTTTTTCGCCATAATCCCCCTTCATATCCCACAAGTTTTCCATTACTTCCTATTACTCTATGACAAGGTATTATAATTGCAATTTTATTTTTATTATTGGCATTCCCCACTGCTCTACTGGCTTTTTCATTTCCAATATTTTTAGCTATATTCCCATAGGATAAAACTTTTCCATATGGTATATTCATAAGTTCCTTCCATACTTTCTTTTGAAAGTCAGTTCCATTTATTTCTATAGGTAAATTAAATTTGTTCCTTTCCCCATTAAAATATTCTCTTATTTGTCTTTTAGCTTCTACTAACAGATTGTTCATCTTTTCCTCATATTTTCGTTCATTAACAAAACCCAATCCTATTATTTTATCCATCTGAGACTGTATTTCTATAAGTCCCAAAGGGGAATCGAAATATATAAAATTAACCTTAGCATATTTTATTTTTTTATTCATTAATCTCTTCCTCCAAAATATTATCTATTTTGTCTTTAACAAAACCTATTGTTATGTTATCATCCTTCCTTGTTTATTTTATATTATCATTTTTCTTAATATGTTTATAGCATAAGATTAAATAATAATTATTATCTATATAGTAACTTTACCCAGTCATTCCTCATATATTGTACTACAAAATATGAGGAGTGATTATATGGACTACAAATATTCTAATGAGTATAATGATAATAAATATTCGGAAGATTTAATAGATGTTAATTATGAATATCCTAGAGGAAATTATCAACCCCGATGTCCCTACTGTGGCAGACCATTATATGGCCCTAACTATCCACTAACCCCTGGGTATGGTAGACGGAGACCGAGATTTTATGGTCCGAATCCAGATTGCCCCTATAGATAATAAAAAGAAATGAAGATAGACTTTTCCTATCTTCATTTCTTTTTATTATCTATTATTACTGACAGACTTAAACCTATCAGCTATAGGTGGTAATTCTGAACCATCGGTTATTAGTTCTATAACCCTTGGCCCATCAATATCTTTAATAAATCCACTTATTTTATCCATTTCACTAATATCCTTTATTGTTATAGACTTAATTCCTAAAGTTTTAATAGTTTGGGATATATGAATTCTATCATATAATGCCCCGTCTACGGTTCTACCATATACAAATGATTGTCCATGGTGTACATAACCTAACATAGCATTATTTATAATTACATATAGAATAGGCATTTTATGATCTTTTGCAGTAAGTATCTCACTTCCGTTCATTGCAAAAGATCCATCTCCAACTATAACTACTGTTTGTTTATTGGGATTAGCCAAATAAGCCCCCATAGCTCCCCCTATACCTGTGCCCATTGCACCATAATTTAAGCTTATCTCAAAGTCCATATTATCCCTTATAGGTAAATACTTAAATAAGAAGTTCATATATTCTCCTATATCTGAAATAAACTGACCATTAGGTACATAGTCAACTAACTTTTCCATAAACAATCTAATTGATAAACCAGTATGATTTTTTTCATAGGGTTTATTTATTTGCTTAGGTTTAAAAAACCTTTTCTTTTTTTGACTTGTATTATGTATTAATCTAGGTATCGCAAAAGATAAGTCATAGTATATAGAGATATCTGTTTTAAATACTTTATTAAACTCACTCTTGTCCCAATCGACATGTATAACTTTTTTATTTTTAACTAATATATCATTAAAGTTTCTAGTTGCCGATTCTCCTAAACTACTTCCTAAAATCAATATACATGTGGCATCTCCATTTTTCACATAATCTTTAGCAGCATCAGTACTAGAAAAGCCATAGTTACCTAAGTTATATTTAAAATCTATAGGTATGACTCCTTTTGCCTCCGGTGTAGTTATAATAGGCCAATCTAAATGTTTACTTAAACATTTAACTTCTTTTGATAGACCTCTGCAACCTTTTCCTACCATTATTATACCTTTTTCCTCACTATTTATTATAGATATAGCTTCATTTAGTTTATTTAAATCATATTGTTCTTCATTATTTACGAAAGAGACTTTTGAAGGTAAGTCAATAGCCATTTTAGAAGTCTGAACATCTATAGGTATCGAAATATGCACAGGTCCAAATGGGGGGGTAAAAGCTATTTCAATAGCCTTTTTGATTTCAGTTAAAACCTCATTTTCCCCTCGAACAGTTTTACTATACTTAGTTATATGCCCTATCATTTTTTCAGTATCTAATTCTTGTATAGCTCCTTTTCCCATTTGCCATCTATGTACACAACCACTTATTATTAGCAATGGTGTTTTACTTCTTTGAGCATCGGCTATACCATTTATACCATTATTTATACCTACTCCTCCTGCTACTATAGAGACCCCAAGCTTTCTTGAAATACTGGCATATTTTTGTGCAGAATAAATAGCACCGGCTTCATTTTTAGTTATTATAGCTTTAATCTTACTATCAGCTATAGCATCTGATAAGGCACTAGTGGTTCCGGCTGGTATACTAAATATATATTTTACATCATTTTTCTCGAGATATGTTAATACTGCACCAGCTACTCGCATAATTGCACTAGGCCTTCTTTATATGAATCTATTATGTCTACACACTTTTCAATTTGTCTATATGTAAAACTACATTTCTTTCCTATAGAGACTCCCTGAATAAAACCATATACCTTTGAATTTTCTATTATAGGTATCATTAATAAGCTCTTTATATTAAGTTCCATTAAATGTTCTGTATATCCTTCATGGTTTTCCACATCTTTTATAACTACAATTTTTTGATTATATACTACATCCTCCAAAATACAACTATCGCTTATATAGGCCGGTTTTTTATTATGAATTTTTTTCCATTTGTTAATATTAAGTCCCCTAGTGGTTTTATGTATAGGTATCAGTCTTTCTTCACTAACTCTATGACAACCTATATTTTCAAGTCCCGTTATACTAGAGATTTCACTGAATAACTTTTCTAGTTTTGAAATTTTCATATAAAATCCTCCATTAAAACACTTTAAATTTAAGTAATTGTGCATTGGTTTGAGACTTCCAGATTAAACATTATTATTTATTTTATGCTAAATTTAGCAATAAGTCAACTTTTTACAGCATTTTTGTGATAGCCTATTTATCATCTAAATACTTTTAATGCAAAAAACACCTTCGTGCTTCTTTGTTAAGCCCAGGGTGCAAGGTGCAGAGTGCAGGGAATTAATAAGTCCATAGATTTATGTAGGGCTTCAAATATATTGAAGCCCTTAAGCTTTCTTCTAGAAGACCTACTATGCCATAGACTGTATTTTTTACAGTAATTTCATTATACTGCCGATTTTTTATTAAATATAATTATACTCCTTAGCATTAATAAAAAATATACCAAAAACCCCACAATTAATAGTAAAACTATATTCCCTGATATAGTTAAATTTTCAAAAAGACCACTTATTTTATTTATCATATCCATTACTGCTTCTTTTGAAGTAATTTTTTTTAATAAGTCAGTTATATATGAACCTATAAAAGGAATAAAGAAAAAACTGAAAAAGAAAATTCGTGTATATGTTAAAGCCTTCGATGAGCCATATTTATAAACCATCAAATGAAAGATTCCAGTAAGTATTAAAGCTACACTGAAGGTAGCAACTATAACTATTATACCTTCATCATTTATTTGTCCCTTTGGTAATATCACTAATAGTCCAAAAGTATAAACAACTGTAAAGACAGCTAATATAAATGAAGTTAAAAATTTACTAGCTACTATTTTATAACTCCTTATAGGTAATGTTCTTAAAAAACTATATCCCATATGTTTTTCTTCATCATACTGTATTCTGGTAGCGGTTCCATAGGTCATCATCATAATAACTATTCCTACAAAGTTTGAATTTTCCCCTCCAAAACCTGTCATTATAAATCCTATAGCAATAACCATATAAATTAATATAGACTTCCTGCAACTGTAAATATCTTTAAATATAATATATCCCATTATTTTTCCTCCTTAACAAATGACACTAAAATATCATCAAGAGACGCATTTTCAACTTTAATTCCATTACTACCACCATGTCTTTTTAATTGTTCCTTTAACATAGAATAATTGCTTGTTATGGCAGATACTCCAAAAAAGTTTTCTTCTATTCCTACCAAGTATCTTTTTATATCTTTATTAATAAGGTCACTCTTTATTTTTACTTTTTTCCAATTAGAAACGATATTTTCCTTTGCATCGGATAAAACTATTTTTCCATCTATTATATAAGTTATATAATCAGCTATTTTCTCTATGTCTTCAGTTATATGGGAGGAAAGTAATACAGATTTATTTTCATCTTCAATCACTTCCATCAATATATCTAATATTTCTCTTCTTATAACAGGATCTAATCCTGAAGTGGGTTCATCCAATATAAGTAACTCTGGGTTATGGGCAAGGGCTAAGGCTAAGGATAACTTTACCCTCATTCCTTTGGATAATTCCTTTATCTTCTTACTCTTGCTTACATTAAACCTTTTAAGTAGGTTATCAAATTTATTATTATCCCAATCATTATAGTATTGAGCTATAAAGTTTCCAGTCCATTTTACTGTCATATCTAAATAAAAGTGTTGCTCTTCTCCCACATATCCTA
The DNA here is from genome assembly GCF_037577855.1 of Dethiothermospora halolimnae. NCBI lineage: Bacteria > Bacillati > Bacillota > Tissierellia > Tissierellales > Thermohalobacteraceae > Dethiothermospora > Dethiothermospora halolimnae. Next base: position 8,063 of record NZ_JBAKFX010000046.1, read on the forward strand.
TTCTATTTTTTATCTCCTCCTCATTATTTTTATAATCTAAGCCAAATATTTTAATATCTCCACCATCTATATTTAATAGATTCATTAAAGATTTTATTGTTGTGGATTTACCTGCTCCATTTGGCCCTATAAAACCCATGATATAACCCCTTGGCAATTTGAAACTTATATCTTTTAAAATAAACTCTTTGTACTCTTTTCTTAGTTTTTTAACCTCTAGAATGTTCTCCATTAATAATCACCTTCCATTTCCCTTAGAATATTAATTAAATCTTTAATGTCAATATCTAAACTCTTCCCATCATCAACAATTTCTTTAAGTTTGCCTCTTATCTCTTTCATTTTTTCTCTCCTTAAATCATCTTTGTTAATGCCTGTAACATAGGAACCTAGTCCCGGTCTTGTATATATATATCCTTCGCTTTCCATTTCAGCATATGCTCTTTTTATAGTAATAACACTTATCTTTAACTCCTTTGCCATCTTTCTAATAGAAGGTAAACTATCATCTTTTTTTAATTCTCCTGTTACTATAGCTTCTATCATTTGGTCCTTTACCTGTTTATATAGTGGATCTGGATTATTGTTAGAAATACTTATTAGCATTCTTCTCTCCCTTCACTGTATATGTTGTTTATATACAGTATATATTATATATACACGGCTGTCAATAAATAATCTTTTAATATAAAAAATAAGCTGGAGGATTACGAATCCCCCAGCAACTGGACATTTATCTTCCTTTATTAATGTTCTAAGGCAGAAAGGTAGCCTTGTGTCCTAAGTTTATATTTTATTTATATGCTTTTCTAAGTTTATTTTCTTTACCTACTCTATTATCTACCGTGTATAACTTATACATCATTGCTGCACCTATTATTGATAATCCTGCTACCAATAGCCATAAGTTTCTTATATTTGTGTATTTTATAAACCATCCTCCAATTATTGGTCCTACCATAAATCCTACTCTTCTTATCATTGGAAATATAGAGTTAAACCTGCCTCTATGGGTTATAGGAGTATGATTTGCTATATATACACCTGTATTCGTTGCAACAAAGATTTCTCCTACTGTCCATATTATGGTTGAAATAATAAACATAAAATATGTATCTATAAAAAATATCATTCCAAAGCCAATAGCATACAATCCTCCTCCAATTGATATATTTAAAGATGGTTTTAGATTTTTAGTTAATGATGTCAAGAATACAGTTATTATACTACATAATAAAGCATTTATCGTCATAAGACTTCCAAATATTGTAGGACCATCCTCTTTAAAAATATCTCCCGTCTGTAATGAAAGTCCAAAGTTAAATTGAGAAAATACTACAAAATATATCACTATAATAAAAGAAAAGACTAATAGTGTTGGTCTCTTAATAATAGCAGTCACTAGATTTCCTTCTTCAGCATTTTCATATGCTTTATCTTTTGACCCATTTAACTCTACTTTATCTGGCATGGTCTCAGGAACAAATATTGCTACCAGTAATACAGATATCAAAGTAGTAATGGCATCCCCTAAAAATAGCCACATTAAATAATTTTTATATAAAAAACCTGCTAATAATGGACCCACTGAATATCCTATATTCATAGCCATATAGTTAAGAGAGAATGCCGCTTTCCTCTGTTTCCCTTCAGTTAAATCTGTAACTATAGTATCATATACTGGTTTAGAAAAACCTCCGAAAAAACTTGCCAGTATTAGCACTAATGAAATAAATATTGGACTCTCTATAAATGCACACATTGCATACCCTATTCCTGCTATAGTTCTAAATATTATAAGTATCTTTTTTCTTCCTACTTGATCTATCAGTTTTCCACCTATCATGGCCCCTATCATACCTACTGCTGCAGTTAATGCAACTATAACCCCTACTATTCCAACATCAATTCCTGCATTATATGTTAGAAACATTGTTAAAAATGGTCCAACTAAATTCCCCATATTATTTACTATTGATGCAAAAAATATAACATATATACTCATGGGGAGTCCTTTGTAGGGCTCTATATACTTACTTATTTCCTTCACTTTTACTCCTCCTTATACATTCAAATAGTTATTAACAAACATTTTAATTGAATTTTAGTTAAATATCAAAGATTTTCTATTGAAAAATTTTTGTTGATAGCGGTGCTTAATGGTATAATTTAATCAATACTTGACTATATATAGTCAAGTATTGATTAAATTATACCATTTTATGAAAATATAGATTATATTGAAATCTGCAAACAAATTAAACTAAAACTCGCCCTTTACCTTGAGAAGAAAAGGAAATATAAAGAGGTCAATAAGATATATATATGTGGGCTAATATTTATTTAGCTAAGATATTTTATTTCTTAAAAATGGACTAGGTATCCCCAGTCCATTTTACTAAATAATATTTATCTAACCATTAATAACCTCAAGAAATTTTTCTTCCGATATTATTTTTATATCTTGTCCCCTTTTTATTAACTCCTCTGCTCTTTTAAGTTTATTACTTTTTTTATCATAGGGAAGTTTATCTATATTACAAATTCCAGTTACAAGATAATTAGTTTTTCTGGTTACACTACTCCCTACTTTTCCTCCTACTTCTACAACTTTTCTCATAGCTTCACTTCTCTTATAAGATGATAGGGGTCCTGTGAATACCACCGTTTTATTAGAAAATAGATTATTACATTTAACTTTGCCTATAGGAGGATTTAAATCCTCTAGTCTTACTGCTTTAGGTTTTGCCTTAGTTTTTTTATTGCCCTTTTTCTTTAAAGCTCCCGCTGCTTTATATCCCCCTGGATATAATCTCCCTATTTTTAAATCTAATTCCCTACTTAATTCATTTACAGTCTCTATATTAAGTTCTTTTATAATATCTAATAATATTTCCGCTGCAGCCGTTGCATCTTCGCTGGCATGGTGATGTTTAAATTCAACTCCTAAATACTTTGCAACTGTATTAAGTTTATGATTTCTAAGATGGGGGTAAAATGTCTTTGCCATTACAACAGTACAGGCATAGTCAAACTCTGGATAGGGTATATTATAACAGTCTAATGTATTTCTTAATACACTAACATCAAAGGAAGCATTATGGGCTATTACAAATTTATTTTCTAAATATGGTCTTATTTCATCCCATAGCTCGTCCATTCTAGGCTCATTTTCCACATCCCCCTCAACAATACCGTGAATCCATACATTCATAGGTTTAAATCTCATTTCATAGGGTTTTATAAGCCAATATTTCTCCTCAACTATTTTATTATTTTCAACAACAGTAATACCTAAGGAACAGGCACTATTCCTTTTTTCATTTGCCGTTTCAAAATCTATTGATACAAAATCCATTATATATCTCTCCTTATAATACATATATATTATATGATATCATTTTTTTCTTCTATTTCAATGGACGAGATATAATTATTAATGGAAACTTATTGCTAAAGGATGAGATAGGGGTATCTATGAAATTTAATATTCACTAAGAGCCTTTCACTATATATTAGAAAACTTATATATATCCACAGCACTTCATTTTTCTACATATTTTTAAAAGTTAATTATATATAATATATTTATAAATTACAAATAAAGGTGGAGAGTTTCATGCGTAAGTTATCCGATAACACAAAGGTAGTTTTTTTAATTCTATTTATTATATTTCTTATATTAGACTTAAACTCATTAATTTATAGAAATATCCGGGGTATATTAGGTTCCATTTTCTTTATTAGTTTGTCCTACTATTATATTTTCCATAAAAAATATATTAGAGCCATTATTCCTATAATATTAGGTCTCCTTAGCATAGCACATTATACTTTTATAATATTAAATTAAAAATATTTTGATATAATCTTTAAATACTACTTGGAATCAAATTTTCCCATTAGAACCAATGTATTTTTATCTCCTTCAGTTTGCAGTTTTATATATCCCATGGTATTTTCCATTACATGGGTCATAATTGCCACCAAGGTTTTAATTCTTTTCATATTATCTTGGTTCATGCTATTAAATAACTCTATTATAAAATAAATTTCAACGGTGTTTTCTAGGTCTTTTGTCATTACCGATATTCTTAGTGAATTGTTTTCATTGTTATTTAAGTAACTTGACATACTAGATTTTAGCATATTGACTAAAAGTTTATAGTTTCCTTTACATTTAAAATTAGTCACTCCATTTAAGTTTATCTCTATTTTATTTGTATAATTTTCTTCACTAATATATTCAGTCAAATCCTTTACTAGCTTTTTAACATTAAACTCTTTTTCTTCGGTAGGTGTTGAGTCTACAAAGTTTCCCAATATACTTTTAATAATTTTTATATCCTTTATAATTTCATCTTTATCTTCGTAATTTTCTTTTCCTAACATAATTTTAAAGTAATCAAAAATATAATTATTTAAATTTTTTATATCCTTATAGTCTTTTTTATACTGAGAAAATTTATCTTCAGTTGACTTTAATATCTTTTCATACAACTGGTTCTTCTTTTCTAATTTCTTTTTTAATTCTTCATTTTCTAATTTCATATTATATGTTTCTATGGCTTTTCTAATTATTGGTATCAATTCCTCATCTAGATTCCATGGTTTTGTTATAAATTTAAATATATCTACTTGATTTATTGTAGCTAATATTTGAGGAAGTTGAGTATAACCACTTAATACCATTTTTATGACATCAGGATATTTTTCTGCAACTATTTTTAGTAATTCTAGACCATTCATTTCTGGCATTCTCATATCTGTTACTATTACATCAATATCTTTTTCTTCCATTATTTTAAGTGCTTCTTCTCCACTGTATGCAAATTCCTTATTATATTTTTCATCTAATAGTCCCCTTCTTAATGAGCCTATGATTGAAGGTTCATCATCAACAAATAAAACAGTTCTATTTTCCATATGTTATCACCATCCCTTCAAAGTTAAGTATTATTCTTCTATATCAAATTTTTCTATCAACTTTTCACATTCATTTTCTGTTATGCCTAATACTTTAAATACTTCTTTATCTAACTCTTCAGCATGTTCCTTATATCCTAGCAATCTCCATGCATAATGCTTTGCTAAATATACTAATATAACAAGTTCTCTATGAATAATATTCTCATTTAATGGGTCGTGATGAAATAAAGCTCCTTCTACCATCGGGTATGGTAACTCCCACCAATTCAATAAATATCCTCCAATTTCCTGATGTGTAACTCCAAATTTATTCCTTTCTAACTCTAAAGCCCCCTTCTCATTATTACTTTTAAGCAGACCTATTATTTCTGTATAATCTTTTTTATAATTAGCTAATAATACAGATACCCCTATATTATGTAATAATCCTGCTGTCCTATAAGTTTCTGGGATCTTTTCATCAAATATATTATCATATAAAAATAATAGAAGTTTATTTGTAATATTTACTTGCTTCCATAACAAATCCTCTATAAATCCATTTACACTTTTTAATGAGTATAAACTATTACTTATAACTATATTTTTAGTACTTAAAAGCCCTATATACATTATGGCCGATTTTATTGAACCTGTTTTTACTTTCCAAAAAGCAGAGTTTGAAATTCTAAGTAGTCTTGATGATATAGACTGATCCTCTTCTATTTTCTTAGCTATACTATCTATATCGGCATCATTTTCTATTAGTTTACACACCTCATTGTGAAGGTTCGGTATAGTAGGTAACTGGTCTAAATTATTTATCGTTGTTAGTATATGTTTATCCTTTAAAATATCCTCTAGTTCAAATATTTTTTTAATTGTATCTAGAAGTTTTTCATTATCCCACGGTTTAAACATATATAATTTAGCTAAATTTCCTTCTAAAGCTCTAAGAATTTTATCATTATCCGTATATCCACTTAAGGCTACCCGTAATACCGATGGAAAACCCTTTTTTACCTCCTTTAGCAGTTGATAACCATCCATTAAAGGCATTCTAATATCTGTTATAATCATATCCATATCTTGTCTATCTAATATTTCTAAGGCTTCTTTTCCTCCATTAGCTAGATGGATTATATAATTAGTATCTAAAAACAACCTATTTAAAGACCTTAATATTTGTTTTTCATCATCTACTATTAATATATTCCTTTCCATTTAAATCCCCCCTATACCCTATAATTAACTGTCTTCACTGTTTCTGTTTATTGGTAACTTTATTTTAAACATTGTACCCTTTCCAACTTCACTGTCTACTGTAATGTCTCCCTTATGTTTATTTACAATAATATCATAGGATATACTTAGTCCTAAACCAGTTCCTTTTCCGATTTCCTTAGTTGTGAAAAATGGATTAAATATTTTATCTAATACTTCTTTTTCTATCCCAGGTCCATTATCTATTATCTTGCAAGTTATATAATCTTGGTCCTTGCTGGTATAAATATTAATTTGTCCCCTTTCTTCTCGATTTTCTCCATTTATTGCCTGAACAGCATTCATTATGACATTTAATAACACTTGTCCTATTTGGGTTTTATTACATAATATATTTGGAATTTCCTCTAGATGTTTTCTTATGTCTATTGTATATTTTGATTCATTTTTAGTTAATAATAGAGTTTCTTCTATTATGTCATTAATACTATGATAACTAGACTCCTTTTGATCATCCTGTCTTGCAAAGTTCCTTAGACTTTCAACTATTTTTTTTACCCTATCTATTCCTTTAAATGTATCACTTAAAAGTATATCTAAGTCTTCTATAATAAAATCAATATGAAGTTTCTTTTGATTATTTTTAATTTCCTCAATTTTAGATGTTATCTCTCCATTGGATATCCCTTTATCATCTATAGTATCTACCAACTCATTATACTCTTTCATAACTCTTTTAAATTTCTCTATATATTTTGATAATGTTTCAGTGTTACTTGATACAAATCCCAATGGATTATTTATCTCATGGGCAACTCCTGCAGCGAGTTGACCTATTGCTATTAATTTTTCTTTTTGAACCAGATAGTATTGGGTTTCTTTTAATTCCTTATTTAACTTTACTAATTCTTCATTTTGATTTGCTATAACATCTAAATTTTCTTTTAGACTAAGTTTGTACTTCCTTTCCCTCATGGCAGACTTTATTCTTGCTATAAACTCGGTAGGTTCTATGGGCTTATTTACAAAGTCCACCGCTCCATTTTCAAAGCTTTCCTTTAAAGCTTCTTTTCTAGTAATGGATGTAAACATTATTATCTGTATATCTTTAAATTCATCATTAGACTTTATTTTTTTTAATACGTCTATCCCGCTGAGTCCTGGCATAACTATATCCAACAATATTATATCTACCTTATTTCCATTTAAGTATTCAAGAGCTTCATTTCCTGAGTTACATAAAGCTATTTCACAATCTAGTTTATTTTCTTCAATTATATTTTTTGCCATTTGTAAGTTCAACTTTGAATCATCAACAATAAGTATATTCATGACTGCCTCCTTATGTTTTCTTTCTTAAGTATAAAGTTGTATAATTTCCATATTAAAATAAAATATATTTTTAAATTTATACCCCATTTTTTTCTGAAAATTCATATTTTTTATGATAAGAAAGGGGAATGAATTCCCCTCTACTTTGGTGCCTTTATTCCTATTTATTTTCCTACATACACCGTCTCCGCCGTAGCATCGAATTCATTCGATGGTTTCCTTTGGCTTTTTTATCTTAATCACAAATATTTACACATCTTAAATATCTACCTTCCCCTTCATTATAAAAGGGTTTTTCAAAAAATTCTTTTATAATGAAATATTCGTTTATGGAACCAAATATCTGATGCCATAACTCATTGGCTACTTCTTTAATATCAATACCATGTTTAACTGGAGTCAAAGTTATAAGCTCATTATGGATATTATTAAATGCTACTTTTATATCTTCATATATCTCAGATAATACTAACTGGGCTATTTCTTCAATAACTTTATTATCGTTCCCCCTAAATGTAGGTACTTTTCTCGTTATAATATGGGACTTTTTATCTATATTTATATAATCAAGTTCATTTAAAAAATCTGCTATAAGCTTTTCATTATTGCTTAAATCAGTTATACTGACTTTATCTACTAAAATCTTAGTAAATAATTTAAAACAATCTCTCATAATCATAACATTATGATTATAATTAAGCTTATTATATGAAACATTTAGTTTTTCATAGTTTGTGGCTTTTCCTATGGAACTTTCAACTTTTCTAAAAAATCTATACATATCCCTTCTATCTCCATCACAATCTCCAAAGCTTCCAAACTTAAAATTATCTATCGTATATCCATTGTGGCTACATAATAGTTTTTTACTGTATTTCCTAACCTTATCACTGTTCTCATATCCAACTAATATATAATCTCTATTATCAGGCTGCTTTTTTGATACAGCAAATAAATCCCGTTCTCCAAAGTAATCAAATGCAATTCCATCAAATATATCAGCCCCTAAGATATGATATAATAATCTAGAGTTAGGAAATACTCCATAATCCTTTAGTTCAGATAACTTATCATTTATCCTCTCCTCTAATCCTATAATTTTATCTCCCAGTCTTTCAGCCAAAGCTTTAGAGAATTTATCTATTATATCTATGTCCTTTTCAAGTATTATAGTAAAATTCACTTTATATTTATCATTTTTTCTTTCAATAGCCTTAATCTTCTCAAGGGAATTTAATGTTTCTATACATGTTTCCCATGACATCTTAAGTTTTTTCTGTATAATGCTTTTATCTATGGTATATGGTTCATTTGAAGCTATCAAATATACTATTTCTATTGCTTTTGTTTTTTCAAATACATAAAAGGGATTGTATTCATCATAAGTTCCCCCATCACCGAAATGATATATATCCAATTTTTTCATCTTTATCAAATCTCCTTTATGTCTATTTCTGTTAACTACAATCCCATTAACTTAGTTAATATAGCCTTTTGCATATGTAATCATCCTAGTCAATATAATACTTTTCTTATTCTTTTTGACTCACTAACTATATCCTTTAGACCATAGTACTCTAAAGTTATTATAGGATTTATATTATATTCATTAAAAATTTCTTTTATATATAATAAAAATTCATTATTGGGTCTCTGATGGGCATCACTATTTCCATCATTCCAATGGAGATGAACATATTTAACATGTTCTTTAAGATTTTTTACCCACTCCTCTATATCTATACCAGAGTATGCCAATACATGGCCAGTATCTAAACAGCATTTTAATCTAGGTGAATCTACCCCTTTTAAAACATATAATAAATCTTTATAATCATAGTCATATTCATTTTCTAGTAAAAAGGTTATATCTGTATCTTCAATGTTATTGATCATATCTTTCCAAAACTTAATATGGTTATCTAACTTCCTTTTCTTAACCTCTGGTACCTTTAACAATGGATCCATTTGACAGTGAAATATTATATATGAAGCCCCCACCAACTTACTATATTTTATAGCTTGTAAATACCTATATCTAGTAACATCTAATATCTTTTTATCTGTACTACCAGGATTCAAGTCATAACATGGACTATGTAATGAAACTATGCCATTAAAATCTTTTAACTTTTTTTGATATTCTAACACAATATCCTCCCAATTATCATCCATTGTTTCTTGCCAAAAACTCTGTATCTCTATGCCCAATGATAAGTCATTTATTAGATTTGGTTCAAATGTATTTACATCGCCAATACATTTTAATATATTAATATTATTAATTGTAATCTCCCCCCTTGACCTTAACTTGTCCTTATAATTTTTACTATGTTAATTTATCTTTAATAATATGAACTATATTAATCATATTTTCAAAGTTTAACCTATACCAGTCTGTGACTTCCCAATCATTAAATATATGGGATAAAACTATATCTCCATAATTCCAAAGTTTTGAACAATGATAGTCAATAATAAAATCCTCCCAAGAAATATCCTCTCTACAGCTACTACAAAGTCCATTGTAATAGACTGACAAAATTTCTTTATGCCATAATTTATTGACCCATAAATCTCCCTTATCATTTTTATAATCTCCCAATAATCTACCTATATCATGGGAATAACAACCTATTGATGCAAATCCCCAATCTATAATCTTTATATTATCTTCTTTACCTATTATATTTATTGGTAATAGATCATCATGAATTAAAGTTTTAGGTCCATCATGAAACCTTTTAAGTCCATACTCTAAAGTATTAATTATTCCTTTATCCCAATTTATACTGTTATTATCAACTAAATCTTTAAGTTTTAAAATTTTCTCACTTCTTATCTTATGACTATCCCTCATAAATCCATAATCATTACCGTCAATATCCATAAACTTAGAGTGTATTCTTACTAGCTCTAGGGCTAATTTAGTATAGTCATTAAGGCTTTTATCCTCAAAATCATTTCCCTGTATATATTCAATAAGAAACCATAGATTTCCTTTTGAATCCATAGTTTTTCCCATATATTTAGGCACTGATAAACCCCTATTAACAAAAAATGTTTCATATATCTTAGCTTCATATTCTTTTTTATACTTTTTTAGTATATATTCATCTTTATTGGTTTTTATATGATATACGTCATATATTTTATTTAATTTATTATCTATAATTCTATCTATATTAACAATTTTTTCTTTTTTGTTAGATGATATTTGTATAAATATTTCTCTTATACTCCCAACCTTATCAGTTTTACTCATAACTAATCACTCCTATTGTTAGTTCATTGATATCATTGATTGTAGTTATCACTTAAATCTTTTTTCATCTTTACAAATGGATATTCTCCACCATTAGTTTCCTGAATATATTCCTCTATGATTTCAAATCCTAGTCTTTCATATACCTTTATAGCTCTTTTATTAAATTTAGCCACTGCCAGCATTATATATTTTTTATCATAGTTAAAATGGTCTAGTCCAAAATTAATACCATCCATGACAAATTCTAATCCTATACCATTCCCTGTTAAATTAGGCTTTAATCCAAATCCTACCCACATAATATCTTCATCAAAACTATAGGAATAAAACCCTACTACATGTCCTTTATCATCTAAGACTCCAAAGTATTTTTCTTTCCAATTATTTTCATCTAAAAATAATTCTAAATCTTCTTCATCCCCAGTCATGTCATAAAATGAATACAGCCCTTCATACTTCCAGTTAAAAGCTATTTCATTTGCGTACTCTTTATTCATAGGCACAAAGTTAAAATTCATATTAATCTCCTCTTTCTATTTCCTAGCTAAGCAATATAGAACTTTTCTTTTAAAACATATTCCTTTATTATTTCTATAATTTTCAAGTTCTTCAAGGGCTTCCTCTTTTAATTCTTTTAGTTTATCATTATCTATTTTTTCAAATAAACGTCTTACTGCATTTGACCACATTTCATTCCACCATTCCTCTTTATCTTTATATATAATGTCTTTATCTTCTTCATATAATCTTATATCTTTAAATCCAGCTTTACTAAGTACTTCTTCTATACCTTCTTTGGTATCTAATCGTGGAGTATCTGATTCTTCTTTTTTCTCTTTTTCATCTTTATTATCTTTAGGTTTTGTATCCAAATGTCTACCTATTAGTCCAGAAATCCAGCTATTATCTTCTTGAGTTCCCCAAACACTAAAGGCAACTTGTCCATCTTTTTTTAATATCTTCGATATATTAGATAATTTATTGTCTTCAATATATAAATAAGGGAAACCAAATCCACAAATAACGTAGTCAAAATAATTATCATCAAAGTCTAATTTTCCTGCATCCATCTTTATAACTTCAGCATTTTTTATATTTTTTTCTTTTATTTCTTTAGCAGTTTCTTTCACCATACCTTCTGATAAATCTATTCCAATAATCATTCCATTATCTCCAACTTGCTTTGATGCAGGAAATAGAGATGCACCTCTACCCATTCCTATATCTAATACTATGCCATTCTTTCTTATATCTGCCAGTTCAACGAGCCTACTACCAAACTGATTCCAATATTTAGGTCCTATTTTACCAAAGTTAGATGCAACTTTATCCCAAGTTTCATTTAATTCTTTTTTTACTTTTTCATATGTCATATTATCTCACCTCGTATAATATATTATATTCTATAAAATCTAGGGTCTAGGCATGTCTAGACCCTATTTTACATCCTTATGTATTGGTTGTTTTTCAGATTACTTATTTCCTATAATTCTTGTCTGTTCGTTCACCGCCTCTTCATAGGGCGGTGAACTGGGTTTGCCCAGTTCCTACATAACTTTCAATTCTCCCCTCTCAACTCTCCACTATAAAAAAAGTAAGCTTCCCTTAACCAAGGATGTATTACCTTAAGACTTGTCCTATTATTCCACATATATCTAATATAATTAAAAACACCTGATTCCAAGGATTTATCTAGACCCATTTTGACCTCTTCTAAATAAGGTGGTATATCTTTTTGATCCCATTCTAATTTATCTGATATAAATAATATCATATCTAACTTAGTTCCATTAGCCCTAAGGGTTGTATGACACTCAATAGCATTAAGTATATTTATATCATCTATGTTGAACATTTCCTTTGCTATCACCTTTGATAGCTTTTGATGAAGTATCATAGGGAACTGCTCTTCTTCTTCCAGTATCTTTATTCCCAATGCTCTACATAACTCTAGCTTTTTATCATTTGGAACTATTACACTGATATCATGTAAATACCCAGCTATTTTAGCAGATTTTTTATTTACTCCAAACATTCCTGCTAGCTCTTCACACTTTTTGGCTACCCTTAATGAGTGTTCTAAAGTTATAGAACATTGATATTTTGCTAATAGTTTAATACTATCTTCTTTAATGTCTCCAGCAAAATTGAAATCTTTTATAAATTCTTTTAAATTAATGTTCATATGTATCCTCCATAATTTTTGTTATATTCTGAAATTAGCATGTATATTCCTAATTATAACATATGTACTAATTTATAAGTAAAAAAATAACGATGATAAATCATCGTTATTTTTTTCTATTTCACTCTTTTCTACAAACAATTAATAACTCAGTGGCTGTAAAAAATCCTACATCATATTGATCATCTTTTATTTTATTTAAAGAGTCTATTAAATATTGATACTTTGAGTGTTCTTTCATGGTTTCAATTTTTTCACTAAAATTATTAAAAATGCTATCTAAAGTTTCCCTTTCTTCCTTTGGACTAACTCTCTTTTCTTGTTCTTTATGGGTATTATGTTCTGTCATCTCAATTATTTGTAGTCCTAAATCTTTGGCTATATCAACTATTTCCTGTTTTTTATATGTCTTATTATGATATCTTCCTTCTATAATATCAATTTCAGCATTCAAATGATGTAATTTAACATGAGATAATTGTTTTTTTGATTGGTTATCACAAAACATCTCCTGTATGATAAATAATCCTTTTGGTTTAAGCACTCTATTCATTTCATCTAATATTTCCCTTTGATTAGGAACATGATGTAAAGAATTTGATATACATACAACGTCAAAGCTATTATCTTCAAAATCCATAGAATTTCCATCTATATTCAAAAACTTAATATTTTCTTCCGTATGATTTTCCTTTGCTATTTTCAGCATCTCTTCATTTGTATCTATACCTATTATTTCTTTATATCCCTTAAGATTTTCTTTTAATATCGATATGAAAGGACCCCTTCCACATCCCAAATCTAATACTCTTCCTACTGAATATTTACCTAGAATTTGATTTATTCTATTCATTTATAAGCCCCCAAACTATACTTAAACAGTATAATTATATATTAGTTGTGATCATTTATATTTTGTAAAATATGGCACTTTTAAATAAGCTCTAAGCAATTCGTTCCTTTTTTCCGTAGCTAAGGTTTATTTTTAATCAATACTTGTTCCATTAATACCCTCCCCCCCTTATGTATTTTTATTTTAAAAACAAAATATACAATTAATATATAATTCTACTAATGTTATTTCTCCCCTTCTTTTTTATTAATAATAAAATTCACTTCACTTTAACTTCCCAGAGCATTTAGAAACCCACGATTTGAAATCGTGGGTTTCTAAATGCTCTGGGAAGAGACTAATGTCTTCCTTATTTATTCTTATCATTCCTTACATTTCTCCTTTTAGGATTGTTCACCATATCTTCACTGTCTATACTTCCTCTAGGTCCTGCAAATTCAGATGCCATTTCAGTAAAAATATTATCATTATTATTTTTTCCTGTTACCAGTTTTCGATTATTTACCATTTCATCATTATCAATGGCTCCTATATCTCCAGCAAGTTCATAGGACATTTCATTAAAAAGATTATCGTCATTGTCTTTTATAGCCTTTTTGTTATTTTTTAAATTTTTATTTTTCACTAAAATCACCTCATATTTATCTTTTGCTAAACACATAAATAAAAACTAGGTAATTTTTAGGTGATTAAATTAAAGTATGTAATTCTATTTTTTTATCATTGCTATTTGTTATATTGTATCAAGTTCTTTACAGCTCCCACAAAGTATAGATAACAAAAAAGCATAAAAACTATAATAAAGCTCCCTGACATAACAAAACCTATTGGTATTATCTCTGCCATTAAACCTCCAGTAGCCATTCCCATTGGGATAAGGGATGTCCCTAATGTCTTTTTAAAACCGAAAACTTTTCCCCGCATCTCTCCTGGGACAAATGCTTGCATGCTTGATTGAAGTATAGAATTTACAACTGAAACAGCAAGCCCATTTATAAATAATAATATACAAATAAAAAATACATTGGGCATAAATGGCAATATCACCATAGCTCCTGCGCTAATTAATCCTCCTAATATAAACATTCTAAATCTATTTAATATATTTATAATTGATAACATAGAAAAACCTACAAACATTCCGGCCACCGAAAAAGTCATCGCCATACCGTAGAGTCCTGCCCCAAGATATATTTTTTCATTAAAAAACGGCAGTAACAATGTTATACTGATTGTTCCAAAAAAATTTAAAAAAGCTACTGTTATATAAAGGTTTTTTATTCCTTTAGATTTTCTAACAAATTGAAATCCAGACTTCATATCACTCATAAATGTAATTTTTGAGCTTTCTTTCTTTGTGTTTGGAACCTTTATAAACATCTCTGTAAAGGCCGAAAAAATAAAAGATAGTCCATTAATTAAAAACATAAATGGTGCACCTAATATCTGAAATAGGTACCCTCCTGATAACTTTCCCAACATACCTGTCCCAGTCCCCAACATCGAAAAAGCAGAGTTAGCCTTAACTAACTTATCTTTAGGCACTATATCTGGAATAGAAGATTGAACTGCTGGTCCAAAGAATGATCCGCATATCCCCAATATAACTCCTCCTATTAATACCATCCACATCTGGACAATTCCTTTATAGGAAGCAACTCCTAAAAGTGTAATAGCTAGCCCTCGAATAATATCTGATACTATCAAAATCACTTTTCTATTATGTCTATCAACAAATGTTCCAGCAAAAGGAGAAATAAATACCCTAGGAATAGTTGAAGCCGCCATTAAACCTCCCATCAATCCTGTGGAGCCAGTCTTTGCTAATATCCAAAACCCTAAGGCTATATTATAAACACTATCTCCAAAACTAGAAACAAGTTGTCCCTGCCAAAGTAGAAAAAAATTTTTATTCCATAATTTCTTTTGTCTTTTATCTAGATTATTTTTAGAATCTAATTCCTTTTTAATACTTTCACTCATTTCGCTCTCTCCCTGATAAGTATTTAGGTCAAATTAAGTTTTTCAATTAAGTCATTGGGTTTATAAATTATTTCCGCTATATCTCCATCAAAGTTAGTTTCATTTCTTCTATTAAACCATATAGATTTAATCCCTAATTTAACTGCTCCAGATATATCAGTTTCCCATAAATCTCCTATCATAACAACATCCGAAATTTAAAAGTGGTACTAAGACCACTTTTTTCACCTCTATAATTCTTTATGCATAAGAATAGTTCCTTCTATATAGTATGGACCTAATATACCACCCTTAAAATTTTTAACTTCTTCAGAACTTTCACCGATTATATTATAATTATTTTTAAGATAAAAGGATTTTGCCCAATGGGCCTTATTATCAGCTAATAATACTATATTATTTATCTCATCTTTCCTTACACTCTCTTCTATTGATTTTAAGGTAGTGCTTCCAATCCCCTTACGATAATACTTAGGCAATAAATAAAGCATTACAATATATACAATATCTTTATCCACCTTCTTGGTAATTAAAAACCCTACTTTTTCTTCTCCATGATTTATTATGTATATGTCATACCCCTCTGGTAATTGCTTCTCAAATATTTCAGCTTGTTCTTCAAAGAAACCCGGTGAAATTTCATTATATAAAGGTATAGTCTCCCTACATACCTCTGCTATAAAATATCTGTCTTCCTCTACTGCTTTTATAAGTTTAACCTCCACCATATTATCCCCCCTTTATTTAATCATTTTTCCTTTGGCTATTTCTTACTTCATGCTTTATAATACATATCTTCCTAAGGTTCTCTGAACCTCATAGACATTTGTATCCCCTTTGAATTGTTTTTGTATCGGCATTTGTGTTCCTGATATCCATATCTTTAATTCTGCATCTAAGTCAAAGTGTCCAGCAGACTCAACACTAAAATGGGTTATCTTACTATAGGGAATAGAGTGATATTCAACTTTTTTACCTGTTACTCCCTGCTTATCCATAATTATTAATCTTTTATTTGTAAATATAAATAAGTCCCTTATCAGCTTATATGCCTTTTCTATATTTTCTCCATATATTATTATTTCCTCAAACTCCTTTTCTATCTTTTCAATGCTTATTTCCGATGCGTTACCTAAAAGTCCATTTAAAAATCCCATCTTTAATCATCTCCTTATATTTTTATATTAATCTATATACTATTAATTCTTCTTTTTTTAATTTTTCCCTTTATAATATTAAAATAAACTGGGGGATTACGAATCCCCCAGCAACTGTTTAGTTCGTATTATAAATCTTTCAAGTACTGTTTAGTTCATATTATAAACCCCCATATTTATGCTATCTTATTCTTTTTCAATAAGATAATGCCAATATTTCATAGGCATATTTTGTTTTTGTAATTTGGGATTTATTTTTTCCTTTATAACTATACTTTCAAAGTATTTTTTCCATAACTTTTGATAAATTTCTTCACTTTCACTTAATATAATTTCCCTATCCAATGTTATATCTCTAATAATCCATTTTTCCCTATTATATACCACTCCAATTTTCCTTTTTACATCATGTATAACCCAATTTTGGTCTGATAACCTATCTACAAAATGGTCAGCTAAAAGACCAATTATATTATAGGTAGGTTCAATTGGAGCATAATAAATATCCCCTTTAAGTTGTCTAAATCGTGTTAATCCCAGTAGTAGATGTCTTTCCCGATTAATTTTCTTACATATCTTGTGTATCCTCAATACCCTGTCATCGGATAAATAATTGTTTACTTCTTTTCCAACTTTCCATCCAAATCTCAAATAATCATATATATACTTTCCTCCATTCTCTACTTCTGAAAGAAAAACATAAAACACATTTTTTAAGGCTTGATTAGATATTTTACTTTGGATAGATTTATATACTTTTTCAGCTTTATTTTTATCAGTTTTGATATGTACCTCTCCAAGCAATAAATTTTTTTGATAGCTTTTTTCACTATGAATTTTTTCAGGAACCTCTCTTCGATAGTATGAATCATAGATTGCAGTCAATAACCCGTCAAAACTACCATCATAAATATATTGTACCATTAAAATTCCCCCGTTACTCTAGTAAATATGTCCTCAGTGGGTAGCAGGTTAGGATAAAGAGAAAACAATGAAAGCTGTTCCCCTCTAGATATATTTTTAGTTTTTTTACTGCTTTCCATAATTATCTTTTGTTTTATAACTTCTTGGTTTATTTTCTTTTCTCCATAGTATTTTCCCTTACAAGTTATAAAATATTTCGCCCTTTTCAAAACTATACCCATCTTTTTTAAATCATCATAATCTAAAGAAGTCATACGTCTCGCTGTAATAATTTTTCTTGCAGATTTAACTCCAACTCCTGGTATACGGAGAAGCATTTGATAGTCAGCTTTATTTATCTCTATGGGAAATAAATTTAAGTTTCTTATTGCCCAATCACATTTGGGATCTAAATTTATATCAAAATTTGGATTTACATCATTTAATAATTCATTTGACTTAAAGCCATAAAATCTTAATAACCAATCGGCTTGATATAGTCTATGTTCCCTTAATAAGGGGGGTGAGGATATAGCAGGTAAATTACGATGATTAGAAACTGGAACATAGGCAGAATAATATACCCTTTTTAGCTTAAACTTATCATATAATGCCTCGGAAAGATTTAATATCTTTAAATCCTGATCTTCTGTGGCTCCTACCATCAATTGGGTACTCTGTCCAGCGGGAACAAAGTTTGGCGCACTTCTATATAACCTTCTCTCTTCAGATCTCTGGGATATCTTTGATGTTATAAACCCCATTGGTTTTATTATAGATTCTTTTTTCTTTTGGGGTGCTAAAAGCTTAAGTCCATTACTTGAAGGAAGCTCTATATTCACACTCATCCTATCCACAAGTTTTCCCGCTTCTGAAATAAGATTAAGATCAGCCCCAGGTATTGCCTTAATATGAATATAACCATTAAAATTATGTACAGTCCTAAGTTTTTTAACCGTATCAAGTAATAATTCCATAGTATAATTGGGATTTTTATATACTGCTGAACTTAAAAATAATCCTTCTATATAATTTCTTCTATAAAAATTAATTGTTAAATTAGCAACTTCATCGGGAGTGAATGTAGCCCTAGAAACATCATTTCCCGACCTATTTACACAGTAGGCACAGTCATATATACAATCATTGGTAAATAATATTTTTAAAAGGGATATACATCTACCATCAGCGGACCAACTATGACAAATACCACTTAGCTGGGTACTTCCAACCTTACCTTTTTTACTTTTTCTTGAACTACCACTTGATGAACATGATACATCATACTTAGCAGCATCGGCTAGTATTTTTAATTTATTTAAAATATCCAACATAATCAACTCCTGTTGTATTATGATTCCATTTTACCATATAACTTTTATTTGTACAAACATATGTTCCTTCTTTATGTAAAAAAATAGGTATAGAAGTTTCTATACCCATTTACTTTAATTCTTTATTATCTTTTTTTCGCCCTAGGGAATCCTATTAATATAGAAAGTATGGCGAATACCCCTGCAAGTATAGGATAATGTAAATACTTCATTATAGCAACGGGAGTTATAGATGCAACCCCTGCTGCAACCAATAACTGAGCACCGTAGGGTACTATGCCTTGACAAGTAGAAGCAAATATATCTAATAAACTGGCTGTTCTCCTTGGGTCAATGTCATACTCTTCAGAGATATCCTTTGCTAGAGGTCCTGCCATTAATATAGATATGGTATTGTTTGCTGTACTTAAATCAACTAAACTAACAAGACCAGCTATACCAAATTGGGCTCCTTTTCTAGTTTTTATATTTTTAGTTATCAAGCTTAGTAGGTAATCAATACCACCATTATATTTTATAAGTTCCACTGTTCCACCTATTATTACTATAGTAATAGATAAGTCCTGTAACTCTCCCATACCTTTTGCTATAGCCTGAAAAAAACCATATACACCAAAGCTACCATATGCCATTCCAATAATACCTGAGAAAATAATTCCTCCGGCTAGCACTGCCATTACATTTAGGCCTAATAAAGCTGCCACTAGAACTCCTATATAGGGTAATATTTTTACTATTTCATATGGATATTCTTTTATTACTGTAGCTTGTCCACTAGGTGTTAATATGGCTAATATAACAATTGTTATTATTGCCGCTGGAAGTACTATAATAAAATTCATCTTAAACTTATCTGACATTTTACATCCTTGGGTTCTAACAGCTGCTATTGTGGAATCTGAAATCATTGATAGATTGTCCCCAAACATTCCTCCCCCTACAACAGCTCCCAGTGATAATGGAACTGGTATTCCTGTATTTTGTGAAATTCCCACTGCAATAGGAGCTAAGGCCACAATAGTTCCCATTGATGTTCCCATTGATAAAGAAATTAAACATCCTATAAAAAATAATCCTACTATCAATAGATTTTGGGGTAAAAAGGATAGGCCCAGATTTACTGTGGATTCTACCCCTCCCATCTGTCTAGCTACTTCTCCAAATCCACCTGCTAATAGCAAAATCATAATCATTAATATAACATTCGTTTCTCCTGCACCTTTACAAAATATTTCTACTTTTTTATCCATACTTTCTTTTCTATTCATCAATAGTGCCGTAGCTGCCGCTATTGTAAAGGCTACTATAACTGGCATTTTATAAAAGTCTCCAGTTACAATTCCTGTTCCTATAAAAAGAATCAAAAACACCAATAATGGGAATAGTGCCAATGGGTTACCTTTTTTTGTTTTTTTATCTGTCATTTTATCTCCTCTTTTCTTTAGTTTTTTATTTGATTACTATAAATTATACTAAATTTTTTATATCAATAGGATATTTGCCATATATTCTCGCTGCATCCATAAGTGCTACTATTTTATCTGGGTCCGTTCCAATAGGCACATCACATCCAGTACTTAATATATATCCCTTTGGACTATCATATGCCTTTTTGATACATGCCTTTGCTTCTTTGTATATATCATCTCTCGTCCCCATAAATATTGTATTGACGGGATCAACATTTCCTATTAAACAAACCTTATCTCCAAAGGCCTCCTTTAGTTCCCCTATATCATCTATATTATCTAGACTTAAATTTCCTATCCCTATATCAACCATATCCGGCCATATCCTTTTAGTTGTACCGCAAATATGTAAAGTAGTTGGACTTCCACATTTTTCTATAATTCTATCCATACATTTTTTAAGATAAGGCTTTGCAAACTCTCTAAATCTTTTTCCACTAATCATTGTATTAGATGCAACAGGTTCTGCTATACTTGCACTTAAACCTAGTTTACTTACTGCATCTATATATCTTATAACACTTTCAGTGGAAATTTCTAAAAGTTCATGGGCCTTTTTAGGATTCTTCCTTAAATCCTTTAGAAAGTTTTCAGTTCCCCTCAAAAAAGCCGCTGTAGTAAAAGGTCCTCCCATTGAGGTTCCAACACCAACTTCATGACCTAGTTTCTTATTTGTTATCTTAAGTGCTTTTAAAAAATATGCTATTCTTCCATCTTTATAAGGGTCAATAGGTCTTAGTTTTCCAATCTCTGTATAATCTTTAATGGCTGGTTCACTTATATGGGGAGTATTGTTTTCTGGAAATACTAATTTAGTACCCATGGCCTCTGGTATTCCCTGTAATCCCGGCCCAAGGCCTATACTATCCGGTCTAAATTTTTTAAAACTGCCAATGGCTACATCCACTATAGCCTCAACAGAATGATTATATTCCCTTATTGTGTGTCCAAATATAGGGGCACAACTCTCTCCCAAAAAAGGTGAACATGGAATTCTGTCTATTTCTTCACCTTTACTAAAAGCTTCCATCCTCTCCTTTGGTGTCATTTTATCTACTTTATAAATATCATTCATTATAAACCTCCTTATATTACTTGCTATCACCAAAAAAATTCTATAATAGATTGATGAAGTAAACAAATTGATAATTTTAATACAAAATTTATTGGTTATAGAATTTATTAATACTAAAGCAAATCAAAGCCAAAGAAAATTCTTTGGCTTACTTATCTTTCTTATTTTATGGCTCTAAAAATGGACTAGGCATGCCTAGTCCTACATTATCTCTCCTCTCTCCCTTCTCAACTCTCCTCCGATTTAAAAGTCTATTCCGTCAACCACATATTATACTTATCCTCTAATTTTTGTAACTTTCTACTTAACTCCTCATCAAAGTATTCCTTTTCATCAAATATAATTTTAACTAGATCTTCTTCTAACATCTCATAAAACTCTACTTTTTTACTATCTTGACTATTATAGACTTTATATTCTCCTTTATTAAATTTGTCTAATATGTATTCCTTTAGTTTTATAAATCTATCTTCTATTTTTCTTTCTTTTTCTATCTCTTTTATTTCTTCTTCAATGCCTTTAATGACCGGAAAGTCTTCACCTATTTCTCTATAGATATTAATTTGTTGTTCCTCTTCTAAAAGTCCATTTATGAACTTATATCCTAGGTCAGTATTTTTCCCGTTTCTATTAACTATAAATCCCCATGTATCTATTTGATAGTCATTCCTCATAACATCTGGTAATAAAACTATTCCTTTTGGATTCTCAAAATACATTTCTCTAAATTTTAAACCACTTTCACTCCCTTTTAAACTTAATAATCTATCATCTATATCGCATATCATAACAGCTTTATTAAATTCTCGTAAATTTTGAACCTCTTCGTCCCTCTTATATTCATAGTACTTACTATATTTTTCGTATTTATGCTCCCGTTTTAAATCATAGTTACCTGAGTATATCTGTTTCTTGGCATTATGAATATATGCTTTTATTTCATTTGTATTTATTTTTACTTTCTCCATACTTTTATTAAATATTCTTAAATTATTAAGGGGATATTTAACTATATCCAAGTATTCCCTATAACTGAATATTCTTGGTTGTAGTTCTAACCACTTATTCTTTATATTTATATAATCTTCTTTTGTCCAATTTAACTTAGATTCCTTTACTCTCAAGTCATCTAAATGCTTTTTATTTAGTGTAATAGGAGTATAATCCATTCCTATGGGAACATAATACATCTTATCATTTTTAAACCCATCATATAATTTTTCTATATTAGGAATATTGTCAGCAACTTCTAATGCCACCCCTTGGTCTACATACTTTTTATATGTATTTCTCCATCTTCCAATCAATATTAATGTAGGTCCATCCTCTAAATATAACTTTATGTTTAGCTTTTTTAAGTATTCTTCATAAGTAGGAGCTTTTATTTTATCAAATTTTACTTTTATATCATTATCAAATTCAAAAGTTTGTTTGTATAAACTTAGAACTGAATTAATTCTTTTATCCCTCATTGCTATAGCAATTTCTCTTTTGTTCTCTTTAACCTTTTTATTTAAAGTGTTCTCATTATCCTTACTACATCCAATTAAATTTAATATTAGAAATACAGATAGTGTTAACAATAGTTTTTTCTTCATTATCTTCTCCCTTCCTAAAATGTGCAATCTATCAATCTAATTCTTTATTCTAACCAATAATAATTTTACTTTTTAAAACTTATATTAATAAATGGGGAATGCTAGACAATTTATTTATTTTCTTACTTTACGGATATATTATTTAAAAGTAAATTTACTTTAATCCCAACAGTATAGTTTTGTTTCAGTGCAATCCTCTTCATCGTATGAAGTACAAGTTATTTTATATTTACAAGTTTGTCCACCTTCAGGTCTTTCCTCATAAAAAACATGTGTAGCAAAAGCCACATTACCAACAACCATTAACATTGTTACAACTGCTAAAAATAAAACTACTACTTTCTTATTCTTCATTTTACATACCTCTATTTAAATTTATTTTCCTAGCATTCCCCACCTAAAAATTATTACCTAGTTAAATGAATTAACCTTTTCAATTAATTCTTTTTGGAAGGACTTATCACTACTCCATCCATTTTTACCCATCTTTACATTGCCCTCTTTATCAATTACAAAACTTAATGGTATACTACCTACTCCTATTTTTTTATCTAGCTCTTCTTCTGTTATAAAATAATACTCAAATGGTATATCCTTATCTTTTATAAACTTAT
>NZ_JBAKFX010000047.1:0-30982 GCF_037577855.1 Dethiothermospora halolimnae
ATAAAAAAATTCTTTGTCAAAATTTTTTATATATTGTCATATTTTCTGTATTTAAATTTAATATATTAAATTTATTCTAAATTTATTTCGAGTTTCTAAATTTATTATTGAAATATTCAGTAAATAAATGTATCATATACTAAAAGGAGGTTTTAATATGAATATGAGATGGAGTCTAGATGAACTATATAGTTCTTTTGATTCTAAGGAATTCAGTGATGATTTAAAAACGTGTTATAACTTAGTAGACACTCTAAAAAAATGGAGCAATGAAAACTTAAGCTCTGAGGACAATGCTAAAGAAAAATTAGAACTATACTTACAAAAAGAAATTGAACTTAATAATCTTTTTTCTAAATTGGCTTCTTTTGCAAGCCTAACTTCGGCAGTTGATGCAAAAAATGAAGAGGCATTAAAGATTTTAGACAAGCTACAAAGTAAATCAACAGAACTTACCAAGCCTGAAGTCAACTTTAAAATGTGGTTAGGCAGATTAGATAATCTTGATGATATTATATCATCATCTAGATTTTTATCTAAACATAAATTTTACATAAAAGAAATAGCCAATAAGGCTAAATATATGTTAAGTGAAAATGAAGAAGTTCTAATATCTAAAATGTCAAATACAGGATCTAAAGCTTGGTCAAAACTTCAAAATGTTATATCTTCTACCCTATTAGTAGATATTAATATTGATGGTGAAGAAAAAGAGTTACCATTACCTGTAGTTAGAAATATGGCTTATGATAAAGATTCTAAAGTTAGAAAAACAGCCTATGATGCTGAACTTAAATCCTATAAAAAAATAGAAGAATCTTCAGCTGCAGCTTTAAATGGAATTAAAGGCGAGGTTATAACTTTATGTGAAAAGAGGGGTTATAAGTCTCCCCTTGAAGAAACATTGATAAAATCAAGAATGGATGAAGAGACTCTAACTGCAATGCTTACTGCTATAAAAGAGAGTCTTCCCCACTTCCATAAATATTATAAAAGAAAGGCAAAATTATTAGGACATAAAAATGGCCTTCCTTTCTATGATTTATTTGCACCTATGGGAGATGTGGAAATGAAGTTTACCTATGAAGAAGCAAGAAATTATATAGTTAAAAACTTCAGTACTTTTAGTGATAAATTAGCTAATTTTGCAGATAATGCTTTTGAATGTAGATGGATAGATGCAGAACCTAGAAATGGAAAAAGAGGGGGAGCCTTCTGTTCAAACCTTAATCCAATAGGTGAAAGTAGAATCCTTGCAAACTTTAATGGTAGCTTTAGTAATATGACCACCCTTGCCCACGAACTTGGACATGGATATCATGGGGCTTGTTTAAAGGATGAAACCATACTAAACAGTAGTTATACTATGCCTGTGGCTGAAACGGCATCTATATTCTGTGAAACTATAGTTACAAATGCAGCCCTAAAAGAGGCTAGTAAAGAAGAGTCCTTTGGAATATTAGAGTCTTCTATCCAATCCTATGGTCAAGTTATAGTTGATATTTATAGTCGATTCTTATTTGAAAGTAAGTTGTTTGAAAGAAGAGAGGACCATGCTTTATCCGTTAAAGAACTCAAAGAAATTATGGTTGAGGCTCAAAAAGAGGCCTATGGTGATGGGTTAGATCATAATTATCTCCACCCATATATGTGGGCTAATAAACCCCATTATTATTATGCTGGCTTAAATTTCTACAATTTTCCATATGCCTTTGGAGAGTTATTTGCTAAGGGATTATATGCTGAATACCTAAAGCGTGGTGACGATTTTGTTAAAGAATATGATACTTTGTTAGCCGCAACAGGTAAGAATAATATAGTAGATGTAACCAAAATGATGGCCATTGATGTTCATTCCGTTGACTTTTGGAGAAGTTCCTTAAATCTGATCAAAGAAAAAATTGATGAATTTATTAGTTTAAGTAATGATATGTAAAAGGATATCCCTAAGGATATCCTTTTACATATCATTTTTCCATCTATATGCCTTTTTATCTATTTCTTTTATAAAACTGTCCTTGCCGTTACAATAACCTTCACTATCATATTTAAATTCCCTAGCTAATTTACTTTTCAATTCACCATATTCTTTAGCTAGCTTTGGATGAGCCTTCATATAGTCCCTAAAATTAAGATGTTTATTAATTTCTTCATTTCCTTTTTCAAATATATGTATATGATGGGTACGATTATATTTCCCTTTCCGATAAAATCTTCTATTTTTTATCCCATGCTCACCCATAGCTTCATATCCTATATTATTAAACCCACTATCATAATTATCTATTTCCTCTATGTTCTTTACCTCAACCATAATATCTATGACAGGTTTAGCCATCATATTAGGTATAGCGGTGCTACCTATATGATAAATGTTTATTATTTTATCCCCTAATATCTTCTCTATTTTTTCTGCCTCTTCGTTATATTTTTCTTTCCAAGTATTATCATAGGGAACAACTTCAATTATTCTTCTTGTCATTTTTATCTGTCTCTCCTTCTAATTTATCAGACATAATATATACAGATGTCATTCTATTTCCAGTTTTATAACCCTTTACCTTTCTAATTATATCAAGACCTATTCTCTGCCAAAATTTTAATGCCTTATGATTTTCATACAATACACCTAGTCTTATGGTCTTACTTCCATTATCAAATACCCAATGTCTATACTTTTTATATATTTTTTCTCCCAATCCATTATTCCTATATTTAGGTGCTATCATTAATAACCCCAAAAACCACGTGCCTTTATTTGGAAAATCAATCAAGTTATCTATTACTGCAATTAGATTTGAACCATCGTATATTCCTATAACAATTTTGTCTTCATGTGTCTTATTATTTGGTAAATCATTAAAAAGCTCCTTTGCTGCCGTTGTCGAAGTAGGCTTTCCCTCTGCTAATTGGTGATAATCTGAACACTTTTCGCATAATAATTGTAAATTATCTAAATCCTCTTCTATGTTAAGTTTTTTTACACTATAACCTTCTAATTGAAACAAGTCCCCCTGAATTTTCCCCATAGTTTACTCCCTTCTATATTTTTTCTCTAAGAATTTATCCAATAGTACTTACAGTCTTTAGTTCTTTTCATGAATCCATATTGGATAAGGTATCTTCTAATAGTAACATAATCTTCATAAATCCTCTTTAGTATAATATTTATTTCTTTCTCTGTATATTTTTTATTATTATTAAAATTTTCTACTATATTCTTTAATATTATTATTTTTTTCTTTTCTTTACTAGGCAATATATCTAGTTTCCCATCTTTATTAAAATAGTTTTTTAATACTTTTCTTCTTTCTTCTTCGGTAATAGCATATCTATCATCTACCATTGTGGCGCCTTTATGTATATCTACAAAATCCTCTCTATTTACTTTATCCTCTTTTAATAATTCCATTATAGCTAAAAAGACTTTAGCCTGCTTTTCCTTTTCATTAAGTTTAAACCTATGATTTCTTATTGTAGAAGTACTTCCACTTCCCTGTTTTTTAACTATCTCTTTATCACTTAGATCCATATAAAAATATTTTAACATCTGTCTTTGAACATCTGTAAGTCCTGTATATCTTTTATCCATATTTATGAGATAGTCAAATACAGAATTATGTTCTTTTATTATATGACTCTTCATGGTCCTCTCTGCATCATATAATTTATCACCTTGGGGATATATTATACCTTCTTCATATTTTTTGCCACATATTAAACATATATATTCTGCTTTATCATCATCATAAATATATCCTTTTTTTATACTGTCAATATCCGAATTCCAAAATAAATCCCTGTTATTCATAAACAAACATTCCCCTCATTAGTTTGTATTTATATAAACATTATACTATACAGTTTCTATTTTGTAAACATTTCTAGTTGAGATGGATATATAAATTTTATTCCTTGTTCTTGCAATGTAGGGTACACATTTTTTATAGCTTTTACGGTTACAGTTCCACCCTCTGGTCCCACATGACCTATTCCTATAGCATATCCCTTCTTTATAGCTATATTACCTAACTTTAACAACTGCTTTTCAATACTTTTTATATCCTTGTTATTATCAAGGAATATGTCCCTTTCAAAGGATATAGCACCTAACTTATCAGCTATATTATGCACTATAGATTTAGGTGTGGTTTTACTATCTACAAAATAAAGATTTTTTTCCTTAGCTATCTCAAGAATTGCTTTCATTATTCTTTTATCTTGAGTCACTTTAGATCCCATATGATTGTTCATCCCTTTGGCATATTTTAAAATATCCAGACCTTCATTAATCCTACTTTTTACTTCATCTAATGATAAATCACAAGTAATCCCCTTGGGTCCTAACCACTCTTTTTTCCCATGAACAGGTTCCATGGGTACATGCATTATTACTTCAAATCCAGCTTTATGGGCCTTCTTAGCTTCTTCTTGACTATAGGACATAAAGGGCATTACCGCTACAGTTATAGGTATATCAAGGGATAACATCTCCTTTGTACCATCACCATTGTTCCCAAAATCATCTATAACCAACACTATATACCCCTTTGGTTTAGCATCTGTCTTTATGACTTTCCCAAATATTAAGGATAATATTATAAGTAATATAAAAACTATAGTAACAATTCTTAACAATTTGTTTTTTCCAATAATAATCCACATAATATACACGCCCCCTTCTTTTTTATATAAACTATTATTTCTATTTAAGAATTATGATAATTGCTATAAAGTAAATATTTTATTATTTTATTACCGGTTAATTATATTTTAAATATTCGTTTAAAACATTAATTACAGTAATTATAACTTATAGTATTATAGTACCGGTTAAATATAAAAAACATAAAGTTTCATTATTTAAGTGAACTATTCTTCCTTAACAATAATAAAACAAACAAAAAAAGCCTTATTTTAAAAAATAGACTTTTCAGATTTAATATTATTTATTTTTAGATACAACAAAAAAACCCCTTTTATGTAATATTTAATTTTTTTGCTTTTATGCCTCTTGTAAAAATTTATTTAATATCCCTTTATCTTTAAAAACCATTTCCATTCCCATATTTGATAATTTAGAAACCCTAGTCTGAACTATATTGCCAATGTAATAACATATTTTTTTCTGACTGATATCACAATAACAGCTCAGTAAAAAACAACTTATAGCCCTAAAAGGAGTAAACTCCCTCTTATATTTAACTCTAACCTTTTCTTTATCTACTTTTAAATAATTTGAAACAAACTCTATAACCTTTTCTGGTTCATATTCCCTAGGTATTATTCTACGATAACTTTTATATTCAGTTCCTTCGTTTATAAATTCCATATCCAAGTTTTTATCTTCACTATCAGTTTTCTTAACTAGTGTGATATATTTAGATAAATTTTCTTCTCTCCCTAATCCAATAATATCTGTAAGGAAAAATGGATCTAATATACCAAATGTATTAGTTTTGTTTATATATTCCTTTAAACTTGAAAACTCATATTTATCTAGTTTATTCTCATAACCATATATATCCTTTGCATTATTATGTATATATGCTGATAAAACTATAAGATATTCTTCAGTATCTACTATTTTACTTTTAAATCTGTCCATAAAGAGATGACCCCTACGTTCATATTTTTTATTATAATATATTGCATAAGAAAAATTTATACTATGCATTATTCTAGATATATCAGCTCCATTACAGTCTATCATTAGGTGACCATGGGTATCCAAAAGACAATAGGCATATATCTTAAACTGATACTTATCTTTATACTTTTTTAATAATGAAAGGTACTTCATTCTATCTTCATCATCTACAAAAAGATCTACTTCTTTAATACTTTTAATCATAACATGGTAAATACTTTCAGGACTTTTTTGTCTTGGAATTCTAGGCATAACATTCATTCCTTTCCTATTGTTTTATTCAAAATTATTACCTACTTTTTCTCTTTTATACCTAGAATTTCTATTATTTATTACTAATATTGTTAACCGGTACATATACCACATATACCATATACACACAAAAAAAGAGAGTCAAAATACTCTATTCACTACATCACAATATCAAAAAAACTACACCCCACCCCATATAATACTAACAAATACCCTAATAACTGTGTAAGTATATAATTATATGAAATTATTTTTTTACCATCTTTAATCATATATCTACTTACAAAATAAGGCCTCACTCCCCTTTTATACCATCCTACTATTTTTATATCTTTATCTTTCATTTCATCTACCTTAAATACCCCAAAAATAAACTCCAAAAATCTAAAGGGTTGCTTATAGTCAACTATCATTATACCTGTTCCATCATCTATCATAATATCTTCACTATAAAATAATCCTGGAATCCCCCTGCCTATCACTTTTCCTTCTAGTACTGCTGGTATTCCTTTGATAGGGGACGCATCTTCCCTAGCCAATAAGTCATATACATTACTTTTCTTAAAACCATGACCAAATGAATAATAATATTTTGCTAAAATACTCCCTCCCACTATGGCTACAGATATGGGATAGTAAAATATTAAATCTTTTATTGAACTAAATATTTCAACTTCTTTTAATTTGTCTCCAGTAAACATAAACATCATTGTAAATGCAGTTATCATAGGTAATATATTCATAAAACAATCTAATAAAAATATAACAATATCTTTGAAATTTGTTTTATGATTTTCTATTTTTTCCTTATTTAAGGCTAATATCCTTTTAGAAGTTAAAGGATGGGTTGAATTTAACTCATACCATTTTCCCCATACACTTTTCAAATCCCATCTCATTAAACTTTTTTCTATATTTTCTTTATCAAATGCTTTATAATTAGTTAACATAAAGGCTTCATTTTGTATATTATTTGTAAAAGCTAGTGATGATGCTCTAGGTTTTTCAGTAGATTCTTCATCACAATCAGCCAATCCATAAGCTATTTTTATTAATGCACTTTTTAAATGGGAACCATCCTTTACTATATTTTTAGCAAAGTTATCAGCATAATATTCCCTTACCCTAGAAAACATAAGTACTAAGTATTGACTTAATATATATACTATATATGCTCCTATCCCTATCCAATAACTAGGGGTAGACTTTTCTTTACTCCTCGTTCCTATATATATCTGGTAAAGTATTAATGGAATTGTTGATACAAGGGTCATAACTATAAAATCGTAATGTTTTATATGTCCTATTTCATGGGCTATAACAGATTTTAATTCTTCATCATCTAACCTTTCTACAAGACCGGTAGTAAGGGCTAATTTTGCACTAGATGGTGTATATCCATAGGTAAATGCATTAGGATTCCCATCATCTATGATTCCCAATTTAGGAACTTTTATATTTACTTTATCACATGTATTTTTTATAAAATTTAATATATCCTCAGACAAGAAAGTCTCTTCTTTAGACATATCTATATTATATATCCACTCTACCACAATAGGAGAAATCAAGAACTGAAGTAATATAATTATAAAAGACACAACTATTCCAACTGTAAGGGACAAACCCATTTTCCAAATTATTGTTGTTACCACAGCAAAGATTATTCCCGTCATAAATATCATAGATAATATACATTTTCTCATAGCATGTTTATAGTAACTTTCCATAAAAAACCTCCCTATTTATTTTATTATATGTATATTTTAATTTATAAATCCATTTTTTTCAATACATATTTAGCATATTTATACTTTCTATAAAAATTAAGTACTTGTGATATCACAAGTACTTAATTTAATAATATATACCTATTCCTTTTTCATCAAATAATATTTTCCGTATTCCTTAAATCCCATTTTTCTTAATATTGGCTCTGAAGTACCCTTTCTAGCCTGTACCGTTGCTAGTCTACATCCCTTATCTTTGGCCATATTCAATCTATAGGCAACCATACTACTATATATTCCCTGTTTTCTATACTTAGGTAAAACAGCAGAACCAGTTAAATAAATAACCTCTCCATCTTGGCTATAACGGTAACTTCCATTCCCTACTCCACTAGCATTATCCAGTGCAACTATAAAGTTACCCCTTCTACTAGGAAGATTAAAATATTGTACTCTTTGCTTTAATGCGACTTTAGCTGACTCTTCATCTAGTCCCCATATCTCCTCGCTAACTTTAACATGTTCCCTCAAGTCCTTTTCATTTCTAGCTTCAGTTATTAAATATGGTAATTCTATCTCAAGTTTTTCCCATTTATTTAAGTCTAATGCCAGTCCAATATATTCATCTATAACTTCCATTCCCCTTTTAATGAGATGCTCTTTTAAATCAAAAGGCTTTGAATTTGGACTTATCCACCATGAAAAGGGTTTATCGCCCAAAAAATTAAATACATAATTTATATTATTCTCTACTTTATTTTTAAATACCGACTTTACAACTTTGTTAGAATATATACTATTTGAGCCTTTTACTTTTCTCATAATTAAATTTTCTTCTTTTATTTGAGTCACTCCATCAACTACTAACTCTTTTTCATAATCCCATTGATGGGATTCTATAGCATTTATTATTTCTTCTTTGCTTTTATACATAATAACAACTCCCACTATAAATAAAAAATACTACAATTCTTTTCTCATCCATATTATATCTGTGTTTTTTCCGTCTATTTCACTTTCATATGTTTGAAACCGTTCAAATCCCACTTTTTTATATGTTTTAATAGCCCTTTTATTGAATTCAGCTACTCCCAGTCTAATATATTTACCTTCATAACGGTGCTTTTTCTTTGCAAATTCAGTACAGGCACATACAAAATCTGATCCTAATCCCTTTCCTGTAAGGTCAGGTTTTAGTCCAAATCCAATCCATATTTCCAGGCTTTCATCTTTTTTTGATTCTAAATCTTTATTTTCTACAAATTCATCCTTTTCATCGAAAAATTCAATAGTAAGTTCTCCAATTAACTCTTCTTTTTCATTTAGTACTGCAAATAATCCTATTCCCCAACTATCACTATCTAAAATATGTTCCTTTTCATTTTCATAGTTGTATATAGAATATTCTCCTTCATACTTCCAATTAATAATCATATCCATAGCATATTTTTTACTCATAGGTTTAAATTTAAATTCCATTTTTATTTCTCCTTGTAATTATACTCTATTATTTTTAACTTCTTCCTTTACCTGTACCTCCAATTTTCCATAGGAAATCTCTTTATTTTCCCCTTTCAATTGCAAAAAACTTCTAGATATCTCCTCTGTGGTACGTTCTAATGTCTCCATAAACTTTCCATAGGCAAAGTTATATCCAGGATTACTTTCATCCTGGCCAAAAACAGTTATTATTAGTTCTTCTATCATTTGATCCATATCCCATAATCTTAAATGCATTAGTTCATGTATTACTACCCCTTCAATATTAAGTCTCTTAGGATTATGTCCATTGAGCATAAGTATAGCATTTCTATTATCCCTATCTATCTTTATATCTCCAGTCTTTCTCCACTGAGTATCAACTATATGTAACTTTATATCCCAATCTTGAAATCTAAGTATCTCCTGCCATTTCCTTAAATATTTTTCAGCCTCTTTTACATCTACTTTCATTTTAAACTCCCCCTAAGTTATTTTAATCAAAATTAACAAATGCTACTAATCCACCATTATCACAGGACTTAAATCCAATAGATTCATAAAATCCTCTAGTTTCCTCTGTATCATCTGTTAATAACACTTTCTGTCTTACATCACTATAATTTTTTAAGACCTTTTCTATAAGTCCTCCACCTATACCCTTTCTTTTATAACTTTTTAAGACCAATATGTCTTGTATATATATTATTGATACTCCATCTCCTACTACTCTAATTAATCCAACTAATTTATCTTTATCCCATGCAGTGATAACCTTTAATGAGTTAGTTATTGCCTTCATTAGTTCGTCCATATTATCAGTATAAAGACTCCACTTTGCATCTTCATATAAATTTTTTATATCTTCTTTACTAAATGTAAGGCCTTCTTTATATTGTATATTTCCCTTCATTTTATCCCGCTCTTAAGTACATATCATTTATTGTTTTATTCTTAATAAAACCCATATGCTCGTAAACATCTACTGCAGAGTTATTATGAATGACAGATAATCTAGTTGCAGTATATTTAGTACTGGAATAACTAATCGAATGTCTTAAAAGATATGAGCCTATGCCTTTACCTTGATGGTCAGGTCTTACTACTAAACTCATTATTAATGGTAATCCTTCAAACTCCATATGCAAACAAACTCCAACGATTTCATTGGTGTACTTATGTACTACTACCCTGGAACTATTATAAAGCATTTCATTTTCTTTATTATCCTTTAAAACGAATTCCACATGCTCTACATACCTATTTTTACTATCAACAGTTTTATAACATGGATTAGCTTTATAAGCAGCTATTATTATATCTGCAATTTCATCTTTATCTTCGTCAACCACAGGTTTAGATTCATAATTATCAGGAACAATTGCTTCTAACTGTTCAGTGGGTCTAATCATCCAAAATTCCTTTTCTTCGATTTCATACCCCCTACTTTTGTAAAAAGGTACATATGTTTCTAATACTTCTCCAATTACTATAGACTCATTGTTCTTTGATATAGTCCTAAGATACTTCAATAACTTATCTAAAATATATTCATAGTCTTTAAAAGGAGGCACAAGGAATAAATCAGCCATAAAATTTGGCTTTATAAAAACTCCACCTATAACCTTCTCATCTTTCATAATAAAATATCCTTCATCTAAATACTTTGCCTTTTCTGACAATGTATTCGGTGAACTTCTAAAATAATGGTTACTATATTTTTGCCCATGATAGACAATATGATATCTAGAAAATATCTCCGGCTTTTGGTAAACCAAATTTATATTGTCTCCTATATTAATGTTTTTCCTTAACTTGTCCATTTCTTTTATTGTCATATTAAGTCCCCCATTTCTTTTTATAAGATTTGGGTATACCCAAATCTTATAAAATTATCTTTTGGCTAATTTTTCATTTCCTCTTTTAAAGTTTCCTGTTACCTTGGCCATAATTAATTGTCGTTGTTTTTCATCTGCATTGGCCACTTTTTTAAGAAATTTTTCTGCTTTCTTCCCCTTTAATATAGACACTTGTTTTCCATACCAATATATAAAAACTTTTCCACTCTTTGCGGCTCTATATTCAAATATATTGTCTTCTAATCTATTTCTTTTATCTTCTTTCCCCATTTTTCCCCCTCTTTCTACTCTCTGTTTATGATAATCTATTAATTTATTTAAACTTTTTTTCTGCTATTTCTTTTTTAGAAAACTTAAAGTCTTTCTGTCTATAATAAAATTCCTTATCTTGTTCATTTTCGGCAGTGAATAAATAATACCCCGTTACTCCATTTTCTTTAAAATACTCTTCTGCTTTAGAAAACAATTTCTTTCCAATACCCATTCCCCGGTTATTTTTTAACGTATATATCCAATCTATATAACCGGTTTTCTCAAAATCCACTGTACTTATTATTATAGATATATCACATCTTCCCACTGTATTATCCTTTTCCATAGCTATAATTATTTTATTATTTTCCATTTTATCAAGGTTGGCTTTCTTTAATTTATATCTATAATTATCTTCATCATAATCATCTAACCATATTTCCGGCTCTGTTAATCGTGCTTGTCTCTCAAACTCTATTAATTTATCTATATCATTTGACGTTAGGTACTTAAGCTTTATGTTGCTGCCATTCATGTGTTCCCTCCTAATGTTTTAATAATATCTTTTGACTATGAGAGCTACTTACATGTTTAATTTTTCTATCTTAATATCCAATGCATCCCTTAATTCGTTAATATCCCAAACAAATATATCCACTAAAGCTATTTTTCCTCCTGGTTTTTGTGTAATCTGTTTTAAAACCTCTCCCCCTATATTTTGGTAGAATCCATTGGATTCAGCTTCATGCCAGTTATATACTATAACCTTTTCAAAGTCCTTAGTAATATAAAAGTCAACAACAGTTTTTAACAACTTTAGACTCGTCCCTTTATTTCTATATTCTTTTTTCATAAATAAATAATTGATTTCTATTCCATTTTCTATATCTTCTTTTTCTGCAATACTAGCACCTATAAACCCAACTAATTTTTCTCCAATAAAGGCACCATAAATAACCCTTATATCATTACATTCTTCTTTTATCCATTTTGTGATAAAATCTAATTCTTCTATAGGTTCATAGCATCCTTTTGGAATTATACCTGCAAAATCTTCACTCCAACAATAGCTTTTTATATCAATGGCTTGTTTAAGCTCATTATCTTTTAATTTTCGAATAATCATTTTTATCCCCCTTAATTATCCACATAATAATCCTCTTCATTTTCTCAATCAGATAAATTATAGTTATAACAAACCATCACTTGTTTTTTCTCAAATCCCTCTTTATAATATAGATTTACAGCTTTATCATTTTCTTCACTCACAGTGAGCATTGCCAAAGGAATACCTTTATCTCTACCATGATTTATTGCTGCCCTTAAAAGATTTTTCCCAAATCCTCTATTTTGATAACTGGGTTTTACACATAAAAATGAAATAAGTGTATAAATTTTACCTTCTTCATACTCCTTTGATGCCCTTACCGCTCCTATGGGATTATCATTATGATAGAGTAACATCATACCCCCATCTATACTATCTTCTTTATCTTGTATATCTTTAAACATCTCGGGAGTTTTAGGAATCCCACCAAAACCCTCATTTATAACTTCGCTCAATTTTTCCTCATCAAGTCCACTTCTAAATTCTCTTAATTTAAATCCTTCTGGAAAGGATGGTTTTGATATATCGATATCGTCTCTAATAAGATAAAAGGCATACCTTTCTATATGAAAATTCAAACTTTGAAGTATATCTGCTATATTATGCTTTTCTTCTTTTATAAAAAGAAATATATCATTTATTTCATCTACGTGATTTAATATTTCTTTTAACATTAACTGATAATTTTCTATTTTAGGTTTAATGCTGTGAAATATTCTAAATCTCCCCTTTTTCCCTCTTTTATAATATGAATTGATCATGAGAGAAACTGCCCCTACGATTTCATTATTATTCAATAGGATGTATGTGGGATTTTCATCATTTAATTTAAATTCCTTTAAGTCCTCATCGCATAAAAAACTATCATCCAGTTCACTCCTGTATCTTTTACAGTAATCAATAAAATCTATAACTTTGTCATTTGTTAATTTTTCAATTTTCATCATATTCTCCCCCTTTATCATAAAACCATGTACCATCCCATACTTTTCCTATAGTATATGAAGGTCTACATATACACCCTTTATTTCAAAAGTATATCGGGGATATTGCACTGATTAAACCACCAATACAAACAATCTGATTCTCGAGAATAAACATAATTTGTCTGTAAAGGTTGTACTTTTTCCAATATACTTTGTATCGCCGGTAATTTGTCCACATCATAATAGGCAGAGTAACTATAGTTGGCTTTTTGAGCTATAATTCTTTGATAAAGTTCTTCTTCAGATTCTTTAAGAAGATTACCGAGTAATTTTGTTCTTGCCCCTGCATTTCCATAGTATATATCCAGATCTTGACTGATGTTGAAAAATACCCAATTTGGATATTCCTTCTCTGCTCTTTTATAATCAATACCATCTTTAAATCTTTGGGCAATAGTCTTTTCACAGTTTGATTCTACCTTTTCAAAAAACTTTTCTTCATCAATTCCCATTTCACATAAACGGCCCTTCAGTTTCATACAGTCATCATACTCTGCACGAATCTTTTGGTAAATATTTAGACGTTCAATGGGAAGGTAGGAAGGTATTGTGAAATGTACCTTTGAAGAATGATGTTCTTTTAAAAAAGATACCACTGTATCCCAATCTTCAATTAGATACTTGCTAACCATAAGATTATAAACAATTTTAAACCCCTGAGAGTGAAAATATTGGGCAGTATCCACTATCGACTGATAACCTAAGGGATTTCTAACTATTTCATTATGATGTTTTTCATTACCATGTAATGTTAACATGACCTCATTCGCTCCTATTTTAGGCAGAACATCAATGATCTCCTCTTTATCCTTTCGTCTCATAAATACTACTCCTGTTGTTGGTGTATCAAAGGGTTGATCAGGATAATACTTAGGCATCATTTCATGGGTGTAAGAAAGAATTTTCCTTGCCTCTGGATGATTTAATGGCTCATTTCCCGGTGTTACAGAAATATCTCCCTCCAAGGGATCTAATATGGGTTTTAGTTTTTTAAGACACTTAATATAATCTGAAAATGACATATTTCTCGATGGACCACCATCAACACTACAGTGCATACAGTTAGTTCCACAGCCCGCCATTGTAATTTCGAAAGTATATTGCATCGCTGAACTCATCTCCTTTATAACCATCTCTCGTTTCCTCATTTAAAGTTCCTGTTACTTTATAATTAACTGTTGATTTCTTTCAGCTACTTTCATTGTTTCTCAAAGAAATTTTTCTGTTTTTTAATATATTATATTTATATATTAACCGTCCCTTAGCTTGTCCACATCCATAAGTCCCGTATATTACTTAAGCTTTTTAAGATAAATTCTATATGGGTCATCCTTCAATGGATTACCAGCATCATCTACATTATGGTAATCAATAGTTGTTGTCTTTATGTGTGTATCAAATCCCCAAGCATTATACATATTTATTAGTTTTTCATCATTATCATCAACACCTATAGTTATCTCATTAAAGCCTTTCTCTTCAATTCTTTTAATCACTTTCTTCATTAATTTACTACCTAACCCTCTACCTTGATAGTCTTTCTCTATTCTAAAGGCACATAAATAGGCCCTATTTACCCCATTGGCTTCATCCTTGTCTTCTGAATCCCAAAATATATAAAGTTCCCCTATTAACTTTTTACTTTCTTCATCTTCCACTGTCCAAAACTCAATATTTTCCTCTTCTACACCTTTAATAAAATAATTTTTAGTAGGTAAATTATTATCACTCCATAATGACCTTATATCATCTGCTGTTGCTATACGTATATTCATTTCATTTTCCTCCTTTAAATAAAAAGCCTCCATATACTATACTAAAACTTAAGTACCGATACTACTTCACCTTCAAGAACTTGTCCATTCTTTTTAAAACCTAAACTTTCATACAATCCTTGGGCTATATGATTTTCAGGTTCTGTACTAATATATACCTCTTTATATTTATAATTTTCTTTTATAAGTTTCAATAATTTTATCATAGCTGCTCTTCCATAACCTTTATTTTGATATTTTTTATCTATCATTAGTCTACATATGCTTATATCATCATCTTCAGTATCAATTTCATACATTGCAAATCCCACCATTTTTTCTCCATCATATATACACAGTGGCTTACATCCTGGTAAAACCTTAGATTGGGCTATGGAATATAAGTTAGATGCTACAAATCCCTTTTGTTTCTCTGATACTTCCAACTCTATACACTCATCAAAATTATCACTATTAACCTCTTTTAATATAATATTCATTTATAATCTCCCCTTTAATCAATTTTTATAATAATTTATTTATTTTAGGAAACACTTTTAAAGCATTTCTATAAAATACATACTCATAAAACTCCTTAGGTACAAGTTCCTTTACAAAATCTATATAGGGCTCTATTTGAACCAATGGCCAATCGGAGCCAAATAATATTTTAAAGTAATTATCAGCATATATAAGACCCCTCTGAATATGTTCTAAATAAAGTCTTTGATTTTTAAATCTATCTACTTTCTCTTTATCCCCTACGATTAATCCCGAGAGATCAGCATATACATTGGGGTTTTTGGCTATAACCTCCGCTGTATCCATTATCCAAGGATCACCAAAATGGGCTATAGTGAAATTTATATCCCTATGGGATACCGCCAGTTCATCCACTGTTAATGGATGGGAATACTTCAATAATCCTCTCTGGGAATAGGTATCTCCACTATGTATAGTCACTGGCATATTGTATTTTTTTGCAAGATCATAAACATTTTCATAGACTTCATCATATATATAATAGGGATAATATCCTGCATAAATTTTTATTCCAACAACATTATCCTTTTCTAACTCCCTTTCTATTCTAATCAGTTCCTTATTTTTGTTTTCACTAAGTTTAATTGGGTTAATTCCCACACTATAGACTAAAAACTTTGGTATACTTTCTTCTAAATCAAGTCCCATAGGATTTTGTGAGTTATTATCAGGAAAACCTCCCATACTTTCCTCTGTAAGACCCATTCCTATTCCCATAATAATATTATTATCATCAAATTCCTTTTTAAGTCCTTTAGATGAATAGTCTATATATGATATATCTTTAGCTGTATCTTTAAAACTCTGTATATCTGAAAAATGTAAATGGGCATCTATTATTTTCATTATCTTTTCTCCTTTAGTTCTCTATCTTAATTTTCTTCATATTTATATATTTTGTATCTAGAGTATTCTTTAAATCCAATTTGTCTATAAATTCTTTCTCCCGTTTCTGTAGCTTGAAGGACACTTGTAGTGTATCCCATATTTTTTGCATCTAATATGGGCTTTATGGTCATAGCTTTACCTATACCTTGGTTTCTGTAATCCGGTAATACCCCTATCATATAAAGTCCCGCTACTTCATTAGATAAAACCATCATAGAATATCCAACTATCTTTTCATTAATATATCCTATATAAAATTTCACCTTCTCATTATAGGATAGTCTATCCAGACCATCTACATCACAGTCTCCTATTACTTTTGACCAATCTTCTAATTTCTCTCTACTGCTAACTGTTTCAATAATTAAATCATTAGGTTTATCAAAATCTTTTTTTATATCTTTATAATTAGCTCCCATGCAAGACCAACTTGTTACCGCATTAAATCCTTCTTTTTGTAAATGTTTCTCTAGATTTTCTGTTTTAGAATTAGGGGCTACTACCCAATAGTTTGGTGCTTTGTTAGACTTAATTTTACCTTTCATATCTCCTATTCGACTACTTATATTATTCTTCTCAAAATTAGTATTAAATATATAGTTTGGCCAAGAAGAATTGTTTTTTACTATCCAGTTTATATCTTCCTCTTTAACTAAAATGTTAAGACCAGAGTCTGTGAATAGTTTATAGGTATTAAAAAGATTCCTCTTATTAAGCTCTATCATATTATTTCCTTTAGAATTTTTTATGTCAATACACATAATAGTCCCCCTTTAGTTATAATGATTAGTTTAATTGGGGGATTACGAATCCCCCAACAACGGAACCTGGGATTACGGATACCCCAGTACTGGAACCTTAAATTAACAATCTATTTATGACATCAAATACATGACTAAATGGATTGGACATGTCAATTCCTCACACATGCCCAATCCTATAAACTAAAATTTAATATTTTTTAAATCCTTTAATAATTTTTCTTCTATATATTCTTCAGTAAAAATCATAAATGTTGGAGGTATAAACATACTGTCTCCATGTTCAATGTCTGCATTATTTATCACTAGGTTTCCCAATGCCTCTGGGTTAGAAAATCCACATAATGTATCCTCTCCTGTATATATAAGCTGTAATTTATCATTAAGGTCTTCTGATCCATAGATCATAGAATTACTAGATAAAACATCTTGTTTTCTTCCACCTTTATACTTAATAAAATCTCCTTTTCTATCTTTAACTCTAAACCAGCTTTCCTTTAACTCTTCACCTATTTTAAAATAATTTTCACATATAAACTCTACAGAATCAAAATAGACCCCTGTATCTTGTTCTAACTCTACTGTATGACACAATATAGGTAGTTCCGGTAAAACCATAAAGAATTGATTTATTTTAAGTCCTTTATATTTTTTATGTTTTTGTATGTCTAATGTTATCTTTATGCCTTCCCATCTGTTATTATGATTATCTATTTTCTCAACAAATTGACAACTGCTTTTTTCTTCTAGCATAGATGTATTAGTGAATTTCTCATCGGGCATACAAGTTATTCCACCGGTCCATGGATTCCACCATGATTTAGGTCTAGGGGTTGGAAATGAACTATCTAACCATTCCTTATCATTATAAGTTAATGAGAAAACTGAACTTGCAAACTCTGGAGCTGACTTTAGTTTTATTAATCCATTATCTAGTATATATACATCCATTCCTTGCT
Organism: Dethiothermospora halolimnae; assembly: GCF_037577855.1. Lineage (NCBI taxonomy): Bacteria > Bacillati > Bacillota > Tissierellia > Tissierellales > Thermohalobacteraceae > Dethiothermospora > Dethiothermospora halolimnae. The sequence continues at coordinate 18,222 of NZ_JBAKFX010000047.1, forward strand.
CTTTAGTCATTTTTTTCTTTATCTTTCTACTACCTATATTAAATATTGATTTTTTACTTTTTACTTCCATTGAGTCTAAGTTTGCCTTTAAATCTATGGTATCTAATCCTATAGTAGACGTGTTTAGATTAAATTCTATTTCTCTAATGGAATCTTTCTTGTTAATTTCTCTGCTCTTAGTATCAAAGAAATTATTACTTGAAGAAACCTCTATTTGTCCGTCAAAGTCTACCTCTCTATAATCCTTAATCCTCACATCAAAATTCCCATTAATAAATGGATTTCCATTATTAACCTCAAAGTCTATCTTATCCACTGAGATTAGTTTTCTTGAAGAATGATTTTTTATAACAAAATCTCTAAATGCTCTCCAACTGTTAAATGTATTCCAAGCTATATACATTTTCTTAGTTTTTATAATTTCCTTTTCCTTTAACTTTCCAAAATTATTATCTGCTGAAATGTACCAACCGTTGAAATTAACCTCATATTCCTTAGGCCAGGCAATTCCCCTTGTGATATTTTCCCCTTCTGAGAATGTCCAGTTTTCTGTAACAGCATTACTGTTCCAATAATCCAACATACTTGAGTTAGTACCACTAATTTCAACTATTTTATCCTTATATGGTATAAAGGAGTGGGATAAGTTATGATATATACCCTGACTCAAATATATATCCCCTTTTGTAACTTCATTCTCTAAGTTATGTATCTCATAATAATATTCAACTACCCCATTTAAATATAATTTTGCTATTAAAACAAGTTGTATGCCTTTAAAGTCTCTAGATCTGTATGTAGCTTCTAATACTACCCCTTCACCCTCTTCATAGAAATTAACATTTATAGGTCTTATTTTTGAAAATTCCAGTGAATAGGGTTTTCCTATTTTAGGATATAAACCTATAGTCTCAAAAATATTTTTAGAAAAATCTGTTAATATAAGATCATTTTCAAACTTATCAAGGGATAATGTATATTTACCATTAGATACTATCCATTTTTCTTCGGTTTCTCCCATTAATTTTCCTATATTTCCTTTAAATATTGCTGATATTTTCTTATTGAATGTGATTTTTGAATCTTTAAGCTTTATATCAATAGCAATATTGGACTCATAAAAACAATGATTAGTTAAAATATATTCTAATCTAATTGACTTTCTTTCTTTTCCCTTCAATTTAATTTCATAATCTTTATTCATAAAAGATATGTTTTCTGTATCTTGTAAAGAAAAGTTGAAAACAGCATCTTCATCAAAACTATTTTCTATATCCAAGTAACATTTAGACTTTATATCCCTATAAGCTGGTTTATTTGGCACAACCAATTTAACTTTGACAGGAAATTTGGGCTCAATCCCTAATCCAAATATAGCCGTTTCCCCATTTACATGTATTTCTGACTTTACACAAGGATGGGTTCTCCACGTATTCTGTTCTTCTTCAATTTCCCCTACATAAAATTCAGCTTCTATAGTCCTCTCCGATGAAACATTTAGTTTTATATTAAAGTCAGATTTGATATTTTTATCATCTAAGCCCTTTATTGAAATATTTAAGTCCTTACCACTCTTATTTAAAATATGATATTTCACTTTATATGTTTTCCCAAAAACCAGTTGGGAACTGGGTATATTCATATTAATCAAATAATCCTCTGTCTCTATAAACTTTAAGTTTCTACCTTTTCTTTCAAATTCTAATTTTAATATTCTATCATTTTTCTCCCAAATATATCTATAATCACAATAATCATGCTCTTCAGTTCCATCGGGCTTTACTTCAATTTCCCTTTTACTATCTTTATACCAATCAAAGTAATTATCAAAATAACCTTTAACTATTTCATTTTTTAAAACTGCTGGTATAAAGTTCATAAGGTGGGTAGCATCATCTCTTTTCTCCCAGAAAAATCCACACTTTTTATACAACGGCACTGCTTTGGTATTTCCAGGCCATGTATATAAATCAAGTCTAGGCCATGGAGACTTAACAGCATCTTTAATAACTTCCAGCACTAACTTTTTACCAACTTTTTTCCCATGATAGTCTGGTCTAACATTTAGTAATGGTATATATGAAGCCCCTTCATCCTGTTGATACTCTGAAAAACTACAAAATCCCGCTACTTCTTCTCCATCTAATGCAACATAAGCTTTTAGGTTTCCGCTACCTTCATTTTCTTGTATTATGGTTTCTTCTGTTTGAACGGCATCCATCCCTCCCCAATTATCGCCACTCATATTCCACATTTTAGCTAGTTCTTTAGCATGTGATTTATCGTATTCTACTATTTTTATATTTTCCATTGTTCTTCCCTCCAAAGTTATAACAATATATAATTTCTATTATTTAAATACTGTAAAAATTGCGAAAATTATTCTTTTTAATGGCGGGGTTTAGGTTTTAAAACCTAAACCCCTATATATTAAGATTTTATGGGTGTGCTAAGTTTTATTTATATATTTCACTATCAGAAACTCCTTAACACCTAAACCTTTAGATAGATCAAACTCTTTAATATTTTTCATTTTAATCCTCCTTAAAATTATAAGTTTATCTTTTATATTCTAGTTTTAAATATGTCTCCAATCCTTTGTCTTTTTTTCTATTTTTATACTTCATCTTAAGTAAAATATCTTTTCCTGTATTAAACATGATATCACTCCTATATATCTGTCAATTACCTTCTATACTCTAGCTTCAAATATGTTTCCAGTCCTTTATCTCTCTTATTACTTTTCATTCTTAATCTATTTATTACATCTTTATACTTACCATTCATATCTATTACCTCCTATACTCTAACTTTAAATATGTTTCCAGTCCTTTATCTCCTTTATTACTTTTCATTCTTAATCTATTTATTACGTCTTTATACTTACCATTCATATCTATTACCTCCTATACTCTAACTTTAAATATGTTTCCAGTCCTTTATCTCTTTTATTACTTTTCATTCTTAATCTATTTATTACGTCTTTATACTTACCATTCATAATCTATTACCTCCTATACCCTAGATTTAAATACTCTTCTAGTCCTACGTCTCTTTTCTTATCCTTTAAATTCATTTTACTTTTTAGATCTTTTACTGTATTTAGCATTATATCCCTCCTGGTGAATCCACTACTTCCTATACTCTAGCTTTAAATATGTTTCTAAGCCAATATCTTTTTTTCTAACTTTCATCCTTAGTCTGTTTACTGCATCTTTATACTTATTATTCATGATTATCACCTCCTTTAATAGTATATTTATTAGACATAAAAAAGTCACAGGGAAAACCTGTGACTTTTTTATTAATCATAGTTATTTTATAGTTATATAAAATTCCACATAAAAAGCCATAGGATTATCCCATGACTTTTAAATATTACATTACTATATATAAATATATAAAGTCCTAGGTTTCAGACCTAGAACTTGGTTTACAAATCTATTACTATTAATCTAGCAAACTTTCTTCTAGGTCGCATCTTTTTCTGTTTTCAATTTTGTTTAATGAATATAATCTTCTTAATTTAATCATTCTCGCGACCTCCTCAAAATTATTTTTATTTGATTACTAATAAATTATAGCACTATTTCTTTTTAATGGCAAGACTTTTTTTAAATTTTTTTAATATTTCTAAATAAATAGGGTGAAAAGTTTAGTCATCACCCTATTTATTTCTTTTATTAAATAATTAAAAACCTCTCATTTGTCATTGCTATCATCTCCCTTTCCCATCAGTTTAACCGGTTAATTATATTATGCCATAGTATGTATGAGATTAACAGGTATAAAACAATTATAATTATTCTTTACTATAAACAATTTTTTTAATAGTTTCATCACTTAAATGAAAGATCTTAGATAATTCTTCAATGTCAATGCCTTCTTTAAACATATTATAAATTTTATTATTTCTTTTATTTAGTAACTCTCTAGCACCACTTACTTGACCCCATCCCGCCTTTTTTCCTGATTTAGGTATGTATAAAAGGGTTCCGCTAATATATTTTTGTACCTCTTCTATAAGGTGGTCTGGGAGTATTTCTGTTGCTTTTTTGTAGCTCAAATAACACTACCCCCTGTAAAATATTATTAGTCTTTAAATCATTTGATATAACCTTCATCATGATCCCACCTTTCTTTTTATTTGTAATATATTATATATTAATATTTTTAAATTTTCAAATTATTTTAATGGAACAAAGGCAACTTTTTCCCTTCTTTGTTCTGTGCAGGGTGCAAGGTGCAGAGAGCAGGGAATTGGTGAATCCATAAATATATGTAGGGCTTCAATGTATTGAAGCCTTTAGGTCTTCTTGAAGACCTATTATGTCAAAGATTTTATTTTTCAATAAGCTGTGGGATTACGAATCCCCCAGCAACGATAAGAGTTATTAATCCCCCATCAATAACCAGAGTTACTAATCCCCATCAATAACTAGAGTTACTAATCCTAACCAACAACTAATTAAAAATTGAGGATTATAAATATCCCTAGATAACAAGAAAAAACAAAAAAAGTGGACAAGGCATGCCTTGTCCTTACATTAATTCTTAATTAAGAATTAAAAACTTCCTCATCAAACTCTCCCTCTGTTTTACAAACTATAGTTGTACACACAGAGTCTCCCGTTATATTTATCGCTGTTCTTGCCATGTCTAAAATTCTATCGATTCCTATTATTAATGCTATCCCTTCAACAGGTATATTAACCGCCTGAAGTACCATGGATAACATGATAAGACCAACCCCTGGTACCCCTGCTGTTCCTATTGATGCCAATGTAGCTGTCATTATAACTGTTAATATTGCCTGAATTGATAAATCCACACCATATATTTGGGATATAAACACTGTAGCAACACCTTGCATTATAGCAGTTCCGTCCATATTAATTGTGGCCCCTAGAGGTATCGTGAAGGATGCAATACTCTTTGATGCTCCAATATCCTTTTCAATGGTCTCTAAAGTCACTGGTATTGTTGCACTGGAACTGGCTGTTGAAAAGGCAACTCCCATTGCTGGCATAAGTTTCTTTATAAATCTTATTGGATTTAATTTAGTAAATACTACTAGTAGTCCAGAATAGGTTAAAGTTCCGTGGATTAATAATGCTAATATTACTGTAATCATATATTTCAAAAGATAACCCATAGCCTCAAAACCTAGGGATGCAAATGTTTTAGCTATTAATGCAAAAACACCATAGGGCGCTATTAACATAACAAAGTCCACTATTTTCATTACCAATTCATTTAATTGTTCAAATATACCTATAAGCCCCTTTACCTTATCACCTAAATAGGCAAGTCCAACTCCTACTAACATGGCAAATACTATAATTTGTAACATAGCTCCCTCTGTAAAGGATTTAATTGGATTTGTAGGCACCATTTCATAGAAAACCTGAACCAATGGCTTTGATTCTCCAATGGTTGGCTCTATTTTATCAATTTGAGACATATCCAAACCTACCCCTGGATTTATTAAAAATCCAAGACCTATGGCTAAAGATATGGCTATAGTAGTTGTTAAGATATAAAACAATATAGTCTTAGATCCAACTCTACCTAACTTTCTAATATCAGAAATAGATGCTGCTCCATTTACAATAGAAACAAATACTAATGGTACAACCATCATTTTAATAGCTCTTAAAAATATTTGTCCCATTAATTCAAATATACCACCAACTAAAATTGTATCTTTAAAATATGATGCTCCAATATTATTTAATATAATACCCAATATAGCTCCACTGATTAGACCAATAAATATTTTACTGGTTAATCCTAACTTTTTCATATAGCCACTCCTTTCATATCACATTTTTTACAACTATAATGTTTATTATATTAAATTTATTACTTTTTTGCAATATTTATTTTACTTTTATGTAATAATTTCTTTTAAAAAAGAATAAAGAATAAAGAATAGATAAGGTGATTTTACTCCCTTTGTTCATAAAATTTCGATAAAAAATAGTATATGACATTAAAACCGGGCTGAATATATTCAGCCCCTACCACTTTAAAAACTATATTCTTTACAAAAAAAATAGGACAAGGCATGCCCTGTCCCTACATATCAGATTTTCTACTCATTATATAATTTTTCATATCATCTAAATACCCTTCACTAATCTTTCTTATAATATTATTATTCACCGAATTATATTTTCTACTATCTATGGTTGCAATAGGTAAAACATTTACAGATGTCCCTGTCATAAATGCTCCATCATATTTATCTATATTATTTTCATGAATATCCGTTTCAATAACTTCTATATTAAACCTTTTACATACTTCCATTATCTTCATTCTTGTTATTCCCAATAGTACCTTTTTCCCTAAAGCTGTATATACTTTATTATCCTTTACAAAAAATATATTTGATCTACTTCCTTCTGTTATATATCCCTCTTCGTTAACTAATAAAGCTTCAAAGGCATCTTCTTTTTTTAATTTTTCATTTATTACTTTTCTAAAGTTATCCTTTATTATTTTTACATTTGGGTTATCCCTCTCTGAATTATATAGTATTGTATGTATTCCCCTTTCATATATCTCTTTACTGGGATAATTACTCTTTATAAAGTATGTATAAAAGTCCTGTTCTTCACTATCAAAATTATTACATAAAAGTTTTATATTTAAGTTAGAAACATTATTTTTTTCTATTAATCTTTTTATATCATCTGAAATTTTCTCCATATCCCTTTTAATATCATAGCCAATTAATTTAGTGGACTTTTTCATTCTTTTTATATGCTCCATCTCATATAGGGCTACACCATCAATTATCCTTATTACCTCATAAATAACTGGAGGTTCTATATTTATAGTCTTACCAACATCAAATAGTTCACCATTATATAAATAATAATTTTTAATCATATCTATTTTCATATGGTCACCACCTTTATTATGTATATCTATATTATATAGGGATATATAATAATAATAAAGGTCCTAAAAAAACTAATTATAATTCCTTTAAGGGGAAAATATTATTTGTTTTTTCCTTTAAATTTATTACCTCCACTATTATATGAAAAAATATGAAAAAAAATTAAAATATGTGATTATAGTCACATAATCTGTTATAATTGTATTCTACAATGGAACTAAGATAGTCGGAGGATTATGAATCCCCCGACAACATGATTGAATTCTATATTGTATACAATATCCATAGTCAATTAGTAAACTATTATTTTCCTAGAATTTTATATCTTAAGGAAAACGTTTTAATAAAAGGAGGTTTTGTAATTGTTTAAACAATGGAAAGGCTTTGAAGATGGTAAATGGAATGAAGAGGTCAATGTAAGAAACTTTATTCAAAAAAATTATACTCCCTACACTGGAGATGAAAGTTTCTTAGAAGATGCAACTGATAATACCCTAAAACTATGGGATAAGGTTTCTAAGCTAAAGGATATTGAAAGGGATAAAGGTATTTTAGATACCGATACTAAAATTATATCCACTATAACTTCCCATGATGCAGGATATATAGATAAGGATATGGAGCAAATTGTTGGTATTCAAACTGACAAACCTTTAAAAAGAGCAATAATGCCCTTTGGTGGTCTTAGAGTTGTGAAAAAATCCCTTAAATCCTATGGCTATGAATTGGATGCCGAAACAGAAAATATCTTCAACTATAGAAAGACCCACAACGATGGAGTTTTTGATGCATATACCGATGATATGAAAAAGGCAAGACATTCAGGTATTATAACAGGGCTTCCCGATGCATATGGCAGGGGTAGAATTATAGGAGACTATAGAAGAGTTGCCCTATATGGTGTAGATAGATTGATTGAGGATAAAAAAGAACAACAACAATTACTTAAACTAGAACATATGGAGTCTGATATTATAAGGGCTAGAGAAGAAATTAGCGAACAAATATATGCCCTAGAAGAATTAAAGGAAATGGCAAAATCCTATGGTTTTGATATAAGTAAACCAGCTTCAAATGGTAAAGAAGCGGTACAATGGACTTACTTTGGATATCTAGCTGCCATAAAAGAACAAAATGGAGCTGCCATGTCTTTAGGTCGTGTATCTACTTTCTTTGATATCTACTTTGAAAGGGATATTAAAAATGGCTTAATCACAGAAAAAGAGATTCAAGAAATAATGGATCATTTCGTTATGAAATTAAGACTTGTAAGATTTTTAAGGACCCCAAGCTATAATGAATTGTTTTCTGGAGACCCAACTTGGGTTACTGAGGTTATAGGTGGTATGGGAGAAGATGGAAGAACATTGGTTACAAAAACAAGTTATCGTGTTCTACACACCCTATATAACTTAGGTCCTGCTCCAGAACCAAACCTAACTATTCTTTGGTCTGAAAGATTACCAAATAACTTTAAAAAGTATTCTGCTAAGGTATCAATTGATACTAGTTCTATACAATATGAAAATGATGACCTAATGAGAAGATGGTATGGGGATGACTACGGTATTGCTTGTTGTGTATCAGCTATGAGAATAGGTAAACAAATGCAATTCTTTGGTGCCCGTGCCAATCTAGCCAAGGCATTACTATATGCTATAAACGGGGGTAAAGATGAGAAATCCGGGGAACAAATCGCACCTGAGTTTGCGCCTATTACATCTGAATATCTTGATTATGATACTGTCATGAGTCGATTTGATCAAATCATGAACTGGTTATCCCAGTTATATATAAATACTTTAAACATTATCCACTATATGCATGATAAGTATTGCTATGAAAGAATTCAAATGGCCCTTCATGATAAGGATATAGTTAGAACTTCTGCTTGTGGTATTGCTGGACTATCTGTTGTTGCCGATGCTCTATCTGCAATAAAACATAGCAAAGTAAAAGTAATAAGAAACGAAGAAGGTTTAGCTGTAGACTATGAAATCGAAGGAGACTATCCTGCATTTGGTAACAATGATGATAAGGTTGATAAGATAGCTTCTAATATAGTTGAAAGATTTATGAATAAGCTTCGTAAGCACAAAACATATAGAAATTCTATACCGACTTTATCTATACTAACTATTACATCTAATGTTGTATACGGTAAGAAAACAGGCAGCACCCCGGATGGTAGAAAAGCTGGAGAACCCTTTGCACCAGGGGCAAATCCTATGCACGGTCGTGATACAAATGGAGCCGTTGCTTCTATGGCCTCCGTTGCAAAGTTACCTTATGAACATGCAGAAGACGGTATATCCTATACCTTCTCTATAGTGCCTAAGGCTTTAGGGAAAACAGAAGATGAAAGAAAATCTAACTTAGTTGGTATGTTAGATGGATACTTCCATGATGACGGTCATCATATAAACATCAATGTATTTGATAGGGAAACCTTAATAGATGCCATGGATCACCCTGAAAAATATCCTCAATTAACCATTCGTGTTTCTGGATATGCAGTTAACTTTATCAAATTAACTAGAGAACAACAACTTGATGTTATAAATAGAACCTTCCACGAAAGAATTTAAATAAATATTTAAAGGAGAATGTCTTATGACTATAAAGGGTATGATTCATTCTTTAGAAAGTTGTGGAACTGTTGATGGCCCTGGGGTAAGATTTGTAGTATTTATGCAGGGCTGTCCCCTTAGATGTAAATTTTGCCACAATCCTGATACCTGGAAATTAAAAGATGGTAAAGAGTTCACAGTGGATGAAGTAATGAATGAAGTTAAAAAATATAAGTCCTATATGAAGTTTTCCGGTGGAGGCATTACAGTCAGTGGTGGGGATCCCCTTATGCAACCTAAATTTGTAGCGGAACTTCTTAAAAGATGTAAAGAAGAAAAAATCCACACTGCCATTGATACCTCTGGATATGTAAATCTAGATATTGCAAAGGATGTTTTAGAGTATGCTGATTTAGTATTATTGGATATTAAGTCCCACAACAATATTGTATATAAAGACCTTACAGGGGTATCCAATGAACCCACATTAAAATTTGCTAATTATTTATCCAGTATAAATAAACCTATGTGGGTAAGATATGTTTTAGTTCCCCATATAACTGATAATATGGAGGATATAAATAGTCTCGGAAAGTTTCTATCTAATCTTAATAATATAGAAAAACTTGAAGTGCTTCCATTTCATAAGATGGGAGAGTTTAAATGGGATGAACTGGGCTATGACTATGAACTAAAGAATACTAGACCCCCTTCTGAGGATTCTGTTAAGAAAGTAATTGATGTCTTTAGGGGATATGGATTGAGGGTTTAGGTTGAGGTTTAGACTTAGGTTTAGGTTGAGGTTTAGACTTAGGCTTAGTTTGAGGTTTAGGCTTTATCGGCAGTGAATTGTAACCAACTGTTGCTGGGGGATTCGTAATCCCCCAGCTATTCATTTAAAATAAGATTATATTTATCCTCTAACTTTTTCAACTCCCCCTCCAATTCTTTTTCATTATATTCTTTATCCGTAAAGATTAAATAAAATAAATCCTTTTCTATATTTTTATACATAATCTCAATTTTTCTCTCTTCTCCCATATAATCTATCTTCTCATTTTTCAATTTATCTAAGATAACCTCTCTCATTTTTATAAATCTTTCATTAACTCCTTTTTCTTTATCTATTTTTACTACTTCTTTTTCAACCTCTTGATTTACAGGATAATAATAGTACAGTTGATCTTCGTAAATCTTCTTCTGATTTCCATCATTTAATAATCCATCTATATATTTTAATGCTAAATCAATATTTTTTCCCTTCTTATTAACCATAAATCCAAAAGTAGTTATATCTCCATCATATACGTTGGGTAAGATCAAAAATTTATCATTTTTTAATTCTTGATCTTTCAATTTTAATATATTAGGGCCTCTTAAAATCCTTAAAATATTTTGTTGATTATTATCGATTTTTTCAAATTGGCCTAAATATTCATTGGAACCTATATTTAAGCTCATATTATAATAATAATCATAATCTTCATTTAATATATAATCCTCAGAAAATATCTTATTTTTTGCACTGACTAAAAAATTTCTAACTTTAGAACTATTTAAATTTACTTTTTTATTACTCCCATCTATTATATCTAAGTTGTATAAAGGCTTTGTTACTATATCTTCATATTCAATAATATTAAATTCTATAGGATTATCTTTTAACCATTGTTTCTTTATGTTTAAATAACCCTTTATTGTCCAATTTACATCAGGTTCTTCTATATTTAACTCCTCTAACAAACCCTTATTAAGAATCATACCTGGCTTAAAAATACCTATGGGAACATAATACATCTTATCTCTTTTTAACCCATCATATATTTTATCTATATTTTCTAGTCTTTCATTTACATCAATACCCACCCCTTTATCTGTATATAACTTAGGTGATCTCCCACGACTGAAAAATATTAAATCTGGGCCATTATTTGTATAAAGCCTAGTATTTAATTTTTCTATATATTCTTCATAACTTGTTGCGTTTATAACATCATATGTTATTTTTATATCATTTTTTATTTGAAATAAGCCAGTATAACTACCTATCGGAGCCGTAATACCTCCATCTCGCATGTCTAGACCCCAAAGTGCTATGGTTATTTCTTGGCTATCATCTATCTTTTTTTTATTAACTTTCTCGTTTTTTTCTTGAGAACAACCTATTAAAGCCATTAATGTAAATATTAAAATTAACAACGTTGCGCCTTTCTTCATTCAAATACCCCCTAATAAATATATGTTAAAATCTAGGTGAGGAATAGCTTTTAATTTAAAACTTTTTATTTAGTCTTATTATTCGACTGGATAAGTTATTGTATTACATCTTCTTCTTTCTGTACAATTTGACTCATCGTAATCTGGACAAGTTACGTATGTTTTACAACATTTTTCAGTATATTTATCAACCTTATAACAACCTTCATCTATTACATATGAATGACTAGCAAAAGCCACATTACCAACAACCATTAACATCGTCACAACTGCTAAAAATAAAACTACTACTCTTTTCTTCTTATTCAATTTACATACCTCCATTTAAATTTATTTTCCTAGCATTCCCCACCTAAAAATTATTACCTAGTTAAAAGAATTGACCTTTTCAATTAATTCTTCTTGGAAGGACTTATCACTGCTCCATCCATTTTTGCCCATTTTTACATTTCCCTCTTTATCAATTACAAAACTTAAGGGTATACTACCTGCTCCTATTTTTTTATCCAGCTCTTCTTCTGTTATAAAATAATACTCAAAAGGTATATCCTTATCTTCTATAAACTTATCAACTATATGTTTTTTACTAGCTGTTATTAGTATAGGTTTCTTTTTCAATTGATTTCCTTTATATGATTTATTGATAAACTCCAGTTCCTTTACACAGGCCTCGCAGCTAGGTGAAAAGAATATTAAAAATGTATTTTCTTCTTTTACTACTTCCTTTAGTTTCATATCCTTATCTTTTTTAAGTTGTAAACCCATGCCTATTTTTTCTATATCTAATTCAGGACTATTCATCACCTTCATAGCTCTTGATATTTTCATGTTGTTATAAAAACTATATCCAGCATATCCTGTTAGAGCTATTGCCCATATTATTATCAATATATTTATTACTTTATTTTTTTTTACTTTTTGTACCCATATCTTTATCCCTCCTCGTATAATATAGTTAGAACATTTGATAGAAAATAAAGTTCTTTTCTACCGAACATTCTCACTAAAAATAACTTCAATATTCATATTCTTAAATAACCTTTTAATACAAAACTTATCTT
>NZ_JBAKFX010000048.1:0-29658 GCF_037577855.1 Dethiothermospora halolimnae
CTTTACAAGTTTATCTTCACAGTATGAAAAATTCAGATTGTCTTAGTGAACCGCCGTATACCGAACGGTACGTACGGTGGTGTGAGAGGCCGGTAGATAAATTAATTATCTACCTCCTACTCTATAACAAACTTTCAGCAAAACTCCCAAAACAAAAAAAGGGAGGAAATATTATGAATAAAAAATGGTCCACAAGGATGATGGTAGAGGGAGGAGTAATGATAGCCCTTGCAACGGCTCTTAGTATGATACCTTTATACAAAGCGCCATTTGGAGGGACAATTACTCCTGGTAGTATGATACCAATTATAGTGTTCGCAATGAGATGGGGATTAGTAAAAGGTTTAATAGTGGGATTTGGATATGGTTTAATACAAGCTGCAATGGCTACTACTCCTTTCTTACATTGGGCCCAGTTTTTCTTAGATTATCCACTGGCTTTTGGGGCTTTGGGCTTATCTGGTTTAGCTCATAATGCCTTTAAGAGGTCGTTAAGAAACAATGGCAAATCTTCTTTAGTAAGAGACTATGGTGTAGCGGTTTTTGCTATATTAATTTCAATATTAGGAAGAGGGATATCCCATATATTATCTGGAGTTATATTTTTCTCAGAATATGCTGGAGATATGAATCCATGGAAATATTCAGCTATATATAATGCTCAGTATTTAGTTCCTGAATTTATAATATCAATTGTACTTATAATAATACTATGGACACCACTAAAGAAAATAGATATGGAATAGAGTGATAAAATGAAAACACTGATAATATCCAATGGAGATATATTAAATAATAAGCTTTTAATGAAAGAATGTAAAAAGGCCGACTATATAATATGTGCCGATGGAGGGACAAACCATCTAAATAGTTTAGGTGTTTTACCAGATTTAATAGTGGGGGACTTAGACTCTATTGATAAAAACATGCTAAATATAATGCAAGAAAAAAAAGTTGAATTTCTAAAGTTTCCAGTTAAAAAGGATAAAACTGATACAGAACTTGCCATAGATTATGCTATTGAACATGGTAGTAGAGAAATAACACTGGTTGGAGTTACTGGTTCAAGGTTAGATCATACATTGGCCAATATAATGTTGTTAAAGAAAATATTATATAAAGGTGTACAAGGTAAGATTATTGATAATAAAAATGAAATATATATAACCAACGGTAACTTGGTATTAGATAAAAGGGAAGGATTTTATGTTTCATTGGTACCCTTAACAGAAAAATTAGAAAAAGTTACGTTGCGAGGGGTGGAGTATGAAACCTATGAACTGAATTTTTATCAAGATAGTAGTTTTGGTATAAGCAATAAAATAATAGAAGATAAAGGATATATAAGCTTTGAAAAGGGAATATCCCTTGTTATACTATCAAAAGATTAAAGTAGTCAATTATTTGGCTACTTTTTTCTATCCAAAATCTCTGCTCTCTGTACCTTGCCCCTGCTAAAATCAGTAAAAAATAAACTGGAATTCCACAATAAAACAGTAACAAAAAAATATACTAAGAATAACATATATTATAGCACCATTAAAAGAGGTGATAATTATGAAAAAATTTTACTTTAATAAAAATATGAAAAAAATATTGGGAATAGTTTTTGGAGTGATAGGCTCCATAGTAATAATACAAGTAGTCCCTTTAAAAATATGGATATTTCTATTGGGAGCTTTATTAATAGGTTTAGGATGGTGTTTCTTTAAAATGTTTTAAGGAATGATATATATGAGAAGATTTTATAGAAGAATTCCTTTTAAAAAAATATTTTTAATCTTAATAATTCCCTTTGTCTATGTACTATATTTATTACCTTCATGGATATTTTTTTCATTACTGGGAATAGGGTTGGTAATTTTGGGGTGGAAATTATATAGTGATACTTAAAATAATAAATAAAAACAAAAAATAAAACCGGCTTCCAGTGTATAGGAAGCCATTAATTTATAATGCTCTTTCTACTTTACCTGATCTTAGACATCTAGTACATACATAAATTCTCTTTTTAGTTCCATCTACGATAGCTCTTACTCTACGAACGTTTGGACTCCATGTTCTTTTAATTTTACGGTCGGAGAATGTAACATTGTTTCCAGATACTTTTCCCTTACCACATACTTCACAGTACTTAGCCATCTAAAACACCTCCTCTGCTTTATATAAATATAAAATATTCCCCAAATTACAACCACACTCTATTCTAACACAACTAAGAATATTTTTGCAATAAAAAGAAAAAAATATTCTAATATAAGATAATATATTTATGATAGTTGAAGAGATTTAGATAATAAGGTAAAATAGTGATATAATATAAGTTATATTAATTTGGAATATAAGGAGGATTGCCGATGCCGGGAAAAATAGATAATAAATATGGTTATATCAACATCGACGATACTGTAATTGCTACAATAGCAGGATCAGCTGCAATGGAATGTTATGGATTAGTTGGAATGGCTAGTAGAAATGCAACTGAAGGTTTGGTAGAATTACTTAGAAGAGAAAATTTAACTAAAGGTGTTAGAGTTCACACTGAAGGGGAAGATGTTGTTGTTGATTTATATATCGTTGTAGAGTTTGGTACAAAAATATCAGTGGTTGCAAATAATATCATTGAAAGGGTAAAATATACTGTAGAAGACTTGACGGGAATGAGAGTTCAAAAGGTTAATATAAATGTACAAGGAGTAAGAGTACAAAAGTAATTTAAGGAGGTACTAATGTTGAAAATTGAATACATAGATAGTATTTTGCTAAGAAAAGCAATTTTAGGGGCAGCTAATTCCCTTGAAATGAATAAAGAAATAATAAATGACTTAAATGTTTTCCCAGTTCCCGATGGGGATACTGGTACTAATATGTCTTTAACTATGCAATCAGCTGTTAAACATATAAAAAGTATTGAGAAAGATAGTATAACAGAAATAGCTAATGGCTTATCATATGGCTCTCTTATGGGAGCCAGAGGTAACTCTGGAGTTATATTGTCTCAAATATTTAGAGGATTCTCTAAAGGTCTAGAGGGACTAGATAGTCTAACTACTGAGGACTTAGCCAATGCCTTTAAACTAGGAGCAGAGACTGCATATAAGGCTGCAAATAAGCCTATAGAAGGCACCATATTAACTGTAGCTAGGGAATGTGCTGAAAAGGCCAATGAAATATTTAAGCACGAGAAAGATATTTTAAAGTTTGCTAAAGTAGTAATAGAACATGGAGATAAGGTTTTACAAAAGACCCCTGAAATGTTAGAGGCTTTAAAAAAAGCAGGAGTTGTTGATGCTGGGGGAAAGGGTTTAATGGTTATACTTAAAGGAGCTTTTGAAGTATTATCGGGTAATCATAGTATTATTTCTGAAGATAATATATCTTTAGAGAATAAAAAAGAAATTAAAAGCTCTCCCCAAATAGATGAGAAGGATATTAAGTTTGGATACTGTACTGAATTTATTATTAATAAAACTAATGCCGAATTGTCTAAAGTTAGAAAAGAAGTATCTAAATACGGAGATTCTCTACTGGTAGTAGGGGGAGATGACGTTATAAAGGTACATGTTCATACTAATGATCCTGGGAATGTTCTTCAATATGCCCTATCAAAGGGTGAGTTAATAGATATTAAGATAGATAATATGAGGTATCAACATAGAAGCAATGTTATAAAAGAAAAAGCAGCGGAAGATAACCGTGAACAAATGAAGTATGGATTTATATCTGTAGCCATGGGTGATGGAATAGCAAGTGTTTTTGAAGAGCTAAACGTTAACCATGTTATTTCAGGAGGCCAGACTATGAATCCAAGTACTGAAGATATAATGAAGGCCATTGATAACATAAATGCTGAAAATATTATAATTTTACCTAATAATAAAAATATAATCTTAGCAGCAACCCAAGCTAAGGAATTAAGCGATAAAAATATAAAAGTATTACCCACAAGAACCATAGCCCAAGGAATATCATCAATTTTAGCTTTTGATGAGGAACTAGATCTAGATGATAATATTGAAAATATGAAGGAAGCAATGAATTCTGTAAAAACAGGACAGGTGACCTATGCCGTTAGAGATACAGAACTAGATGATAAGAAGATTAAAAAAGATGATATTATGGGATTAGATGATGGTAATATTGTATCAGTTGGTGAGGATATTGAAATGGTATCCTTAGATCTTATAGAGAAAATGGTTACCGACGAAGATGAACTAATAACTATTTTTTATGGAGAGGATATTAAGGAGACTGATGCAGAAAAGTTAGGACATAAAATAGAAGAAGAATTAGAAGATTTTGATGTTGAGATAGTATATGGAGGGCAACCACTATATTATTATATTTTTTCAGTGGAATAATATTTAATTTATATATATTGTAAATTAGTAGTTAGGTATAGTGCTTAACTACTTTTTATTTTGAAAATATTGTATAATAGAGTAAGTACTACATATACGTTAGAGGTGAATAAATTGAGTGATTTTAATATGTCTATACAATACGTAAAAGGGGTGGGACCTAAAAGGGCCAGTAAGTTAAAGAAAATCAATGTTTATACAGTGAAGGACCTGTTGTATTATTTTCCAAGAAGTTATGAAGATAGAACAAAATTTAATAAACTTTCCCAGTGCGAAAATGGAGAAAAAGCCAATTTAGAAGTCACTGTGTCGGGTTCTGGAGCTGTTATGAGGCCGAGACGGGGGTTAAGTATAGCTAAGGTACCTGTTAAGGATGAAACGGCCTTGGGATACTTAGTTTGGTTTAATCAAGACTATGTAATAAATAATTTTAAAGTAGGAGATAAAATAAAAGTTAACGGGAAAGTAAAAAGAATGGGTAGGGAAATACAAATCCAAAATCCAACATATGAAAAAGGAGATACTGGTAAAAAAGTAGGTCGGATTATTCCCATATATCCTTTAACTAAGAAGCTTACTAATAATGAGATGGTAAAACTTGTTTCTAATGTGTTGAAACAGTATTTAGGAACCATTGAGGAGATATTGCCAGAGGATATAATTAAAAAATTAAAATTGATGTCTATTAGGGATGCCCTTATTAATATACATTTTCCAAAGGATAGGGAGGGTTATAAACGGGCAAAAACAAGATTAGCCTTCGAAGAGTTATTAATATTGCAATTGGGATTATTAAATATTAAAAATAAATATAATAAAAATAAGAGGGGTATAAAGTTTAATAAGACAGATTATGTAGAAGACTTTATAAAAGATTTGCCCTTTTCCCTTACTAATGCCCAAAGAAAGGTGTATAATGAAATTTGTAACGATATGGAATCCTATAAGCCCATGAATAGATTGGTCCAAGGGGATGTTGGCTCTGGTAAAACTATTGTAGCAATATTAGGTATGCTTAAGGCTTATAAATCTGGTTATCAATCTGTTATGATGGCACCCACAGAGATATTAGCTACTCAGCACTATGAAGGCATTAAAGAATATTTAAAAGACAGAGGAATAAATTGTGGGTTGCTAGTCGGGAGTTTAACCAAAAAACAAAAATTAGAAGTATTAGAAAAGGTTAAAAATGGCGATATAGATATTGTTGTTGGAACCCATGCCCTTATTGAAGATAATGTTAAGTTTAAAAGATTAGGACTAGCCATAACCGATGAACAGCATAGGTTTGGAGTTAGGCAAAGAGCTATGTTATCTACAAAGGGCCATAATCCCGATATTTTGGTTATGACGGCTACACCTATTCCGAGAACTCTGGCATTAATATTATATGGGGATTTAGATATTTCAATTATTGATGAATTGCCCCCTGGACGTAAAAAGATAGAAACCTATTCTGTCAATAAAACCATGAAAAATAGGGTCTATGACTTTGTTAAAAAACAAATAAATAATGGTAGACAGACATATATTGTATGTCCTTTAGTAGAGGAATCGGAAACATTGGATATACAGTCTGCAGAAGAGTTATATGATGAATTAAAAGAACAATATCTTAAGGATTACAAAATAGGTTTATTACATGGGAAGATGAAACCTAAAGAGAAAGATAATATAATGTTAGAATTTAAGAATGGAAACATAGATGTATTAGTATCAACAACGGTTATTGAAGTAGGTGTTAATGTACCCAATGCCAATATTATAATAATACAAAATTCAGAAAGATTTGGTCTTGCCCAATTACATCAGTTAAGGGGTAGGGTTGGAAGGGGAGAATATCAATCCTATTGTATATTAATAAATGAAGGGAAAACCAAAGTAGCTAGGGAACGAATGAAAATTATGGAGAGAACTACAGATGGATTTATTATTTCTGAAAAAGATTTAGAATTAAGGGGCCCTGGAGAATTTTTTGGTACTAGACAGCATGGTATTCCTGATTTAAAAATAGCCAATATTTTTAGTGACATGAAGATTTTAAAAGTTGTACAACAGATATGTGATGACATTTTAAAAGAAGATCCATTATTAGAAAGTAATAAATATATAAAAATAAAAAATAGAGTTAAAAATACATTTAGAGATAAAATAGATAACATAGCTTTTAATTGATAGTATAGACTTATAATATTAATTTAAAAATTATGTTATAATGTAAGGAGGATTAGCTTGAGGGTTATAACAGGAATAGCGAAGGGACATAGGTTAAAAGCACCTAAAGGATTAAAAACTAGACCCACAACCGATAGAGTTAAAGAATCTATTTTTAATATTTTAGGTTCTATTTCACCGGATGCTTTAATATTAGATTTATTTTCAGGAAGTGGAAATGTTGGAATAGAATTTTTAAGTAGAGGTGGAAAAGAGTGTTACTTTATAGATAGTGGTTTACAAAGTATAAAAACAATAAACGAAAATTTAAAAAATACTAGATTAAATACTAAGGGGCAGGTCTATAAAAATAATGTAAATCGGGCTATTGGAGCCTTGGGAAATAACAATAAAAGGTTTGATTATATATTTATGGACCCACCCTATGAAAAAGATTTAGTTATACCCACATTAGAAAAAATTTATAAGCAGGAAATTTTGAAAAAAAGTGGAATTATTATAATTGAGCATGAAACTAAAAAAATATTACCAGACAGTTTATATAACTTAATAAAATTTGACATGAGGAATTATGGAGGTACTTCCGTTACCTTCTATAGCATTGAGGAGGACTAAAAATGACCGTTATTTATCCAGGGAGTTTTGACCCTATAACCAATGGACATCTTGATATTATTGAAAGGTGTGCTAAAAAATTTGATAAAGTGATAGTAGCTATTTTAAATAATCCATCAAAGAATACCATGTTTTCAGTTAAAGAAAGGTTAGATTTGATAGAAAAAGTATTAGAACAATATGATAATGTTGAAATAGACACTTTTACAGGTCTTTTAATAGACTATGCAAAAAGCAAGGGTGTATCCACAGTGATTAGGGGTTTAAGAGCTGTATCGGACTTTGAATATGAACTTCAAATGGCCCTAATGAATAGGAAACTAGACGAGGAATTAGAAACTCTTTTTTTAATGTCAAGTAGCAAATATACATTTTTAAGTTCCAGTATAGTAAAGGAAGTAGCAAGATTTGATGGTGAGATTTCTAATATAGTACCTAAAATAGTAGAAGATGCAATCAGAAAAAAATTAAAGGGGGATAATGATTAATGGAGGTATTGAAGCTTTTAGAAGAGATAGAAGATATATTAGAGAATGCCTCGACAATTCCATTTGCAGCTAAAGTTGTTATAGATAAAGATGACCTTTTAGAGATTATAAGGGAAATAAGAATTAAATTACCCGATGAGATAAAACAAGCAGAGTGGATAAAGGAAGAGAGACAGAGAATATTGGCAGAGGCTCAAAATGAAGCTGATACAATAGCAGAGGAAGCTAAAATACATATCGAAGAAATGATAGAGCAAGATGAAATAACAAGGAAAGCTAAAGAGAGGGCAGAGGAAATAATGCGAAATGCCCAAGAAAATGCAAAGGAAATAAGACTTGGTGCGAGGGAATATGCAGACGAATTATTAAAAGAGGTACAAGATCAAATGAACATAATGATAGAAACCGTTGAAAATAATAGAAATGAACTTAGGGGATTAAAGTAGTTGTTTACTTTTTAACCTAACAAAGGATATGTAGGGACTGGGCATGCCCAGTCCGGTTTAGCACCATAAAATATCAATAATATTACTTATGCTCTTTTATTAACTTTACTGTTAAAGTGGTTAATGTACCTATTAAAATCATAATAATTAATATTGATATTTGAATTTTTATTGAAAAAGTTAGTTTAGATATCCAGCTAGAAGAAAAAACGATTTTATTATTTAAGTTATCAGATGAAGTTATAACTACATGGTTTTTAAATATAAACTTATATAAAATAATAGTGAAGAAAGAAGATAATATACCATGGACTAGTTTGGAAAAAAAATATACATTATTTTTAATATCTGTTTTACCTAACATCGTCATAGCTTGACTATGGATGGAAAATCCACTCCATCCAATTAAAAAACTGGCTGCAGATATTTTTACTATAAGGGATGTTGATTCGATTTCAGAAATCATTTTACATCCATTGGTCATTTCTATTATTCCACTTAAAATTCCTTTTATGATTTCTGTATTTTGTAATGTTGGTATAAGGATACTTAAAGCTCTCGATATATAATTTAAAATATTAGTTATATCTAAAACTTCTATTACAACAGAATACAATATTATGAATCCACCAACCATAACCATACTATTAAAACCCTCTTTGACTGCATCTCCCATAAGTATACCTAAAGGTCTGCCATCTTCTTGTCTAGCCTTTATCAACTCATTAAATGAATTTTTCATATTGAAATTTTTAGAGTTATTTTTTGCAATATTTTCTTTTCTTTTATAAAATCTAAAAAGAATTCCCACTGAAATAGCCCCCAAATAATGGGCTATTGCTATAAGGGGACCTATAGAGGAATTTTTAAACATTCCAACTGCCACAGCGCCTATCATGAATAGGGGACCAGATGTACTACAAAATGCAGTTAACCTTTGGGCTTCTACCTGTGATACTGAACTTTGGATTCTTAGCTTAGAAACCATTTTAGCTCCCACAGGATATCCCGAGGTTATACTCATAACAAAGGGGAAAGCTCCCTCCCCTGGGACATTAAAAATAGGTTTCATTAGTGGTTGCAGTAATGACCCTAGGAAATTAACGACTCCCAGACCTATTAATATTTCAGCACCAATAAAAAAGGGTAATAAAGAAGGTAAAACTACATTAAACCATGTATAAAGACCATCTTTAGCCGCTTTGACTGATTCTTTTGGATATAATACTATAGTGATAGTGAGCCAAAGTACAATGGCTATTATTAAATAGGTTTTAATTTCCTTGTAATATTTTCTTAGCTTAGATTTTAAAAAGTATATAACAAAGAATATAATGATTATAGATATTATACAATAGATTAATTTATCCATAGGAGACCCCCCTGCTTGTGGTTACTATATATGTATATTGATGTTTGTCATTTAATATGATTAGTAAGTTTATATGTAGATTTTAATAGATAAAAAAGTATATAAGAGGTGATAATATTTGGACATACTATATTGGACTGTACCTTATTTTAATATAAAAATAATGAATATCATAATAGCCATTGGGATCAGTTTATTTTTTCTAATATTTAAAAATATATTTACTAAATATATCCTTAAAATTGGATATAGAATTACAAATAAAACAAAATCTACAATAGATGATGATATATTAAATGCATTTAAAAGACCTTTGAGGATGTTTATATCTATACTTGGACTCTACCTTTCCTTAAGATATTTAGCTTTTAGCCAGTCCTTTAATGAGACATTAAAACACTTTTTTAGGTCTTCGGTAATTATTATAATAGCTTGGGGATTATATAATCTTGAAGGAACATACTCCATATTATTTGATAGAATGGGAAGAAAACTTAATATTAATACCAATAATGTTTTAAAGCCGTTTCTTTCTAGAGCCCTAAGGATTATAACTGTAGTTATAACCATAGGAATAGTGGCTGAAGAGTTTGAATATGATGTAAGTGGGTTTGTTGCTGGTTTAGGTCTTGGAGGACTAGCTATAGCCATGGCAGCTAAAGATACATTATCTAATGTATTTGGAGGAATTGTAATTATAATGGATAAACCCTTTGATATAGGAGATTGGATTAGTAGTACAGAAACTGAAGGGGTTGTGGAGGATATAAATTTCAGAAGTACAAAAATAAGAGCATTTGATAAGGCGATTATTACAGTTCCAAATTCAAAACTGGTAGATAGCTCGGTAATTAATTATTCAAGAAGAAACTTAAGAAGAATAAACTTTAAGTTAGGATTAACATATGATACATCTAAAGAAAAAATGAAAAAATGTGTAGAATCTATAGAAAAAATGTTAATTAGTCACGATAATATATCAAAGGATATGATTTTAGTTAAATTTGATGAATTTAATAGTAGTAGCCTAGATATATTGATATACTGTTTTGCTAATACATCATCGTGGGAAGAATTTTTAGATATAAAACAAGATGTGAATTTTAATATAATGAATATAGTAGAGGAGGAAGGAGCATCAATAGCTTTTCCAAGTAGAAGTATATATTTTGAAAATAAAATGGATATTAAAAAAGGTGAAGGACTCTAGCGCCCTTCACCTTTAAACTTAAACTTAAACTTAGACTTAAACTTAATCTAAAACTGGCTCATCAACCTTTTTACCAGCTACGTATCTGTCAACTATGTTTCTATCATCACCTATATATATATATCTTTGTAGACGCTCTCTAAGGCTTAGATCAGTATCCCCTAGGTAGCTGTCATCTATAACTAGGGCATCAAAATCATATCCTTCTTCAAAACTTCCAACTTTACCAAAGAAACTTCCACCACCCTTAGTTCCTAGATAAAAGGCTTCTTCTGTTGTAATTGGGTCCAGTGCTTTATCTGACTCTAACCATTTAATCTTAGATGCTTGGATAGCTATACTCATAACGTTTGCAATAGAAACCTTATGACCGGCACCAACATCTGTACCTAAACCTACTTTACAACCTTTATTTAAGAATTTTCTAACGGGCATTATTCCACTTGATAAATTGTAATTTGCATTGGGACAATGGGCAGCATAAACTCCTGTATCACTCATTAAGTCAATTTCTTCGTCGATATTATGAACACAGTGGGCCATAACTGTAGGTAACTGACCAAAACAACCGAAACTATGATAAACACTTGCATAATTGTCAAACTCAGGATGTAACTCTTTTACCCATTCAACTTCCCCTGTATTTTCAGAAAGGTGAGACTGTATAGGCACATTATATTTTTTTGCAAGCTCACCAAAACCACCCATAGATTCAGGGGTACATGTAGGTACAAATCTTGGTGTGATAATAGGTTTAACTATATCTGACTTATTAGCATATTCCTTTAATATCTCTTCAGTATGGGCTAAAGAATGCTCAGTTTCTTCTATTAAGTAATCAGGACTGTTTCTGTCCATTCCAACCTTTCCAACAAAGGCACCTAATCCAGACTTTATAAAGTAATCTAATAATATTTTAGTTGATTCCTTGTGTAAACTACCAAAAACAACTATTCTTGTAGTACCTTGTTTCCAAACTTCTTTTACAACTCTTTTATATATTTTTTTTGCATAATCCACATCGGCAAATTTAGCCTCTTCTGGGAATGTATAATCTTCTAACCAAGGTAAAAGCTCCTTATCTAGCCCAAGACCTCTATTGGCATATTGTGGGGCATGAAAATGTAAATCAACGAAACCTGGAATTATAAGCTTATTGCCATAATCATCTACTTCAAAATTTTTGTACTCAGCTGGTAAAGTTTTGCATATGCTTTTAACTTTGTTGTTTTCAACTATTATATAACTATCTTCATGCATAGAAAATTTACCTAGTTCCGGGGTAAAGATAATATTTCCCTTTAAAATCTTCACATCCAACTTATCATCTGTAAGTGGCATAAAATCATCTCCTTAAGTATTTTTTGCATTTTACATATAAAGTAATTAAGTATTTAATAATCCCAATATTATTATAATATTAATTTACCCTTCTTCTCAGTTAATATTACAATAATAAGGGCATCATTCATAAGTATATGATAAAGTAAATAAATGTAACATATTAAAATTTAACAAAATGTCATATTAAGATACAGTATTTTAGGGAGAAAACATGAACCCATAAGAACTTGGAATGTATTTGTATTTTTAAAATATAAATATTATAGATATGAATTTAAAACTAAATTAGATTGTATAAGGGTTTGTGGGGTGTTATAATGACAAGAAAAATAAATGTTGGTTTAGCATTAGGCTCAGGAGGGGCTAGGGGACTTGCCCATATAGGTGTACTTAAAGCATTAGAGGAAAATAATGTTAATATAGATGTGGTCAGTGGTAGTAGTGCAGGGGCTTTAGTAGGCTCTTTGTATTGTTCAAATATTCCACCGGCTAAAATTGAAGACATAATAAATCAGATAGACAGAAAAATGTGGATGGATGTAACAGTTCCTAGAAGAGGTTTTATAAAGGGAAATCAGATAGAACAGATTTTAAAGATTTTAACAAGAAATAGAAATATTGAAGATTTAAATAAGAAGTTAGCCATAGTTGCCACAGATTTAAAGGAATCGAAAAAAATAGTATTTACAGAGGGTCCACTTTATAAAGCTGTTAGGGCTAGTATATCGGTTCCTGGAGTCTTTTTACCAGTTAAAATGGATAATATGGTACTGGTTGATGGGGGAGTTATAGATAGGGTGCCAGTATCTATAGCTAGGGAATTGGGAGCTGATATCGTTATAGCAGTCGATGTAGGTTTTAGTACAGAACAAAGAAGAATTAATCATATATTTGATGTGATATTACAATCAATAGATGTCATGGCTAAGCAGATATTAAATGAAAGTCTTATGGGGGCCGATATATTAATAAAACCACCTATATCTCATATAAGTCCTTCTAAATTTGATAAGGTGGTGGAGTGTAGCAAAATTGGTTATAAAGCAACTATAGAAGGAATAAATGAAATCAAAGGGAAGTTAGAACAAATAAAGATAGAGTAAAAAAGTCAACTAATTTAAGTTAAAATAGGGACTAATCAAATAGTCCAGATTAGTTTTTTTATTATTGAATTTTTTAAGGCCAAGGTAATATATATCAGTGGCACGTTTATCATACTGAATTACTTTATGTAAAAGGGAATTATTTATATTTTTATAATTTGCAAACTTAGTTATAATAGGAAAAGAAGATACTTTTTTAGCTTTATTTAAAATTTTGATTCCCTTTTTATTGAAACCTAGAACTCGAATATATAAGGGTTCTTCTTTGTAGAAATTAAACAATTTATTTTTATCAAGTCCCAGTAATAGGTGCATCATTATACGTTGTAATCTTGTATATGTATATCTTTTAGTTTTTATCCCATCTAAAATTTTATTTATTTCATTATATTTACTTCCAAATTCAATTATACGGTTTTCTAAACCCTCATCAACATCTAATAATTCTTTAATACTTTCAGTAGATGTGGTTCTAATTAAATAGAGTAATAAGTCATTATAATTTTTTAATGAGTTAAAGGAGTTATATTTTTTTAGTGCTTCAATTAAATGATGATAGGTTATATTTGGCACCGTATTTTTTATAATAGATATATCATTATCTAATAACTTCTTTCTTATTGCGGTGGCACTTGCAATATTACCCTCTATGGAAATGGAATTATACTGTGCCGATTTTCTTTTAATGGTAGTGGGAACTATTTTACTATTAATTTTATTTAGGGCTTTTAGGTATTCTACACCTAGAATATTGTTAGGGTTTGACAGGATATTAATTATATCTTCCATACTTATATTTTCATTACTTTTCTTTATATAATCAATTATTGCATTTGTTCGAGCCTTTGGAAAAGGAAGTCCTTTATCTAAATGTTCTTTTAATAATAATTTAAAATCTTTAGGTTCATTATTTAATATAGTTGCTATTTTATTTAAATTTTCAGTTTCTCCCAGTTCACTACCAAAGCATAAATAATCCACTACACCTAAACTATCCAATAATCTTATGGCACCATAGGCGAAGTATTCAGCACTTTGGCAAGCATATATTACAGGAAGTTCTATAACTAAATCTACTCCATTATCAATAGCCATTTTGGTCCTTGTCCATTTATCTAATAGGGCAGGCTCTCCCCGTTGAAGAAAATTTCCACTCATAATTGCCACTGAAAAATCAGAATCAGTAATTTCCTTTGCTTTATTAAGATGATACATATGGCCATTATGAAATGGATTATATTCTGTTACTAAACCAACAACTTTCATAAATTACCTCCTAGTAATATTCTATATTAATGTTATAATTGTATATACATAATATATTAAATCATAACAGTGAAAATAAAAAGACCTTACCACTATTATATTACAAAAAAATAATAGAAACAAAACTGTTAGGCTATAATAGGTAAAGAAACATTAATATTATTTGATAATTCATTTATAATATGTTATATTTAGTTGATTTTTTTTATTAATTGTAATAATATGATTAATGGTGAAAGAAGTTATATTAAGGAGGTAGAGTAATGAATATATTGGTAATTAACTGTGGAAGTTCTTCATTAAAATATCAATTAATTGACATGTCAAATGAAGAGGTCCTTGCAAAGGGTTTATCAGAAAGAATAGGAATAGAAGGTTCAAGGGTAAAACATAAGCCAGCGGGTAAAGAAGCTGTGGTGATTGAAAAGCCTATGGAAGACCACAAAGTTGCTTTAGAAATAGTACTAAATGCCCTTGTTGATCCTAATCACGGTGCTATAAAGTCAATGGATGAAATTAATGCTGTTGGACATAGAGTTGTTCATGGTGGAGAAAAGTTTGCCAACTCTGTTAAAATAGATGAAGATGTTATGAATGCCGTTAAAGATTGTATAGAATTAGCTCCATTACATAACCCACCAAATATTATGGGTATTGAAGCTTGTAAGGAATTAATGCCTAATGTTCCAATGGTAGGTGTTTTTGATACTGCATTCCATCAAACTATGCCAGAATCATCATATATATATCCATTACCATATGAATTATATGAAAAGCATGGTATAAGAAGATATGGGTTCCATGGAACTTCCCATAAATATGTTGCAAATAGAGCATCAGAAATGTTGAATAAAGACTTAAAAGATCTAAAAGTTATTACTTGCCATTTAGGTAATGGTGCAAGTGTTGCTGCTATAGATAATGGTAAAGTAATAGATACTAGTATGGGACTTACTCCGTTAGAAGGTTTAGCTATGGGAACTAGATCAGGAGATATAGATCCTGCAATAGTAACATTTATAATGGACAAAGAGGGTCTAGATATAGATGGCGCAAATAAGTTATTAAATAAAAAATCTGGTGTTTTAGGTATATCTGGTGTAAGCAGTGACTTTAGAGATATTGAAGAGGCTGCTGAAAAGGGTAATAAAAGAGCAAAACTTGCTTTAGATGTATTTGGAAATAGAGTTAGAAAGTACATCGGTGCATATGCAGCTATGATGGGTGGAGTAGATGCAATAGTATTTACAGCAGGACTTGGAGAAAATTCACCTGAGACTAGAGAAGATGTATGTAAGGGACTAGAGTTTATCGGTATAGAAATTGATACAGAAAAGAACAATGTTAGAGGAAAAGAGACTGTTGTAAGTAAAGACAACTCAAAAGTAGAAGTATTAGTAATTCCTACTAATGAAGAGTTAATGATTGCTAGAGATACAAAAAAATTAGTTTAAGTTATAACTAATTGTTAGTTCGATAATTAATTATTTGTTGATTTTTTATAGGTTTTATACCTTAAATTAATTTCTAGTTATTGGGGGATTCATAATCCCCCAGCTAGTTGGTCATTAAGGAATATATGACTTTTTTCCTTAATAAAAATGAACTTATTTCTTGACAAATCTGCTGTGGCTTTATATAATAAAATTTGGCAATATTCAAGAGGTGAATATTATGATAATAGATCTAACAGGTCTTCTTGATAAAACTGTTTACAAAATAGACTTTAAAAAAGAGTTGAATATGAAAAGCATTAAGGCATGGGATAGGGAGATTCACCTAGAAAAACCTATAAGGGTTAATGGTGAAGTATATAAAACCGATGATGGTCTTTATTTAAATGCTAATATAAGTGTTGAGTATAATAAAGACTGTGATAGATGTCTTAAAACCTTTAGTGATAAAATAGAAACAGTTCTATCAGGGCGACTTGTAGATAAATCTAGAAGTGATGAAAGCCTAGAAGAAGACGACATTTTAGTTTCCTTTGATGGGGATGAAGTCGATATAGAGGAACACGTATTATCTACTGTATTATTATCTTTACCTATGAAATCGGTGTGTAGTGAAGATTGTAAAGGACTGTGTCCTACCTGTGGTAATGACTTAAATGAGGGACAGTGTGATTGCGATGACCATAATATAGATCCCCGTTTAGCTAAACTAAAAGAATTACTTGACTGATAATAAGGAGGTGTTTTTAATGGCAGTACCAAAGCGTAAAACATCAAAAGCAAGAAGAGATAAAAGAAGAGCTCAAACTCACAAGGCTAAAAAGGTAACTTTAGCTAAGTGCCCACAATGTCATGAGCCTAAGTTGCCTCATAGAGTATGTAAATCATGTGGACACTATAAGAATAAAGAGGTTGTAGCAGTTGACTAAAAACAGTGATAATTATCACTGTTTTTTTTATAAAAAATTTTAACTTGAAAAATATAAACTAATAATGTATACTAACAGTTAGTACTAGGTACTAACTTCTAGTAATAATTTGAGGTGGAACTATGGGAAATAAAAAAATTTCGAAAAAAGAGAGACAAAGGAAATTAACAAAAAGACTCACAGAAGATCCCTTTTTAACTGATGAAGAATTGATGGATATATTTGGAGTTAGTATTCAGACTATAAGGTTAGATAGATTAGAGCTGGGGATACCAGAACTAAGGGAAAGGGTTAAACAAGTGGCCGAACTAAATTATTCAAAGGTAAGAGCGATAAAGGGTACAGAAATAATCGGTGAGCTTGTGGATCTAAACCTAGGTGAAAATGGTATTTCTATATTAGCAACAAATAAAGATATGGCATTTAAGAAGACCCATATTATAAGGGGACATCATATTTTTGCCCAAGCAGAATCTCTAGCTATGGCTGTTATAGATGCTGATGTAGCCCTAACTGGTGTTGCCAACATAAAATATAATAACCCTGTAAAGGCAGGACAGAAGCTTATAGCAAAGGCTCAAGTTGTAAGGAAAAGAGGTAATAAATACTTTGTTCATGTTTTTATTTATGTTGAACAGGAGCAGGTTTTTAGAGGTAAATTTATTCTTGTATCTATTGATGAATAGGGGGTATTTTATGAATATAGTAGTAGATGCTATGGGAGGAGATAATGCTCCTAGGGCCACAGTTAGAGGATGTGTAGATGCAGCTAAGGAATATGGTGTTAATATAATCCTTGTGGGAAAAAAAGATGTAATAGAAAAGGAATTAGATAAATATAATTATCAGGGTAATAACATTGAGATAATTGGTGCCGATGATGTAATAACAAATGAAGATAAACCTGTTAAGGCAATAAGACGGAAAAAAGATTCCTCAATGGTGGTAGGGTTGAATTTAGTAAAGGAAAATAGGGCAGATGCATTTATTTCAGCAGGAAATAGTGGAGCTCTATTAGCTGGAGGTACATTTATAGTGGGGAGAATAAAAGGTATTAGTAGGGCAGCCCTAACTACTGTATATCCTACTGAAAAGGGAATATCTTTGATGTTGGATATAGGGGCTAATACCGATTGTAAACCCTCATATTTACAACAGTTTGCCATTATGGGTTCTATATATTCACAAAAGGTTTTAGGGGTATCTAATCCTAAAGTTGGACTTATAAACAATGGGGTGGAACCTGGTAAAGGAAATGACTTAACTAAAAAGTCATATGAAGTATTAAAAGAGACTAATATTAATTTTTATGGAAATTTAGAAGCCAGAGATATACCTAAAGGATATGTTGATGTTATGGTATGTGATGGTTTTGTTGGTAATATGATATTAAAATTGACAGAAGGGTTAGCTAAATCTATATTCTCTACGTTGAAGGAAGAATTTATGAGAACTATATTGACTAAATTGGGAGCTATAATACTAAAACCGGGACTTAAAAATTTTAAAGATAAACTAGATTATACAGAGTATGGGGGAGCACCACTCTTAGGTTTAAAGGGTGGAGTTATCAAAGCCCATGGTAGCTCTAATGGAAAGGCTATAAAAAATGCTGTAAGACAGGCAAAAACTTTTGTAGAGAATAATGTTATTGAAAAAATTGAGCAGGATATAAAAGAAATGGGAGGTAACGATGGGACCAAATAATAATCTAACAGGTGTTGGTATAATTGGAACTGGCAGTTATGTACCTGAAAAAATAATGACAAATGAGGATTTGGAAAAATTAGTTGATACAAGTGATGAATGGATAACTAAAAGAACAGGTATAAAGGAAAGACGTATACTTGATAAGGATAAAGCAACTTCTCATATGGTAATAGAAGCAGGAAAAAAAGCTATGGAAGATGCTAAGATATCTCCAGAAGATGTGGATGCTATAATAGTTACCACAGTAACTCCAGATATGGCTTTTCCATCAACAGCATGCATAGCCCAAGAGAAATTAGGATGTGTTAATGCTTCTGCATTTGATTTAGAGGCTGCGTGCTCAGGTTTTATATATGGATTATCCGTTGCCTATGGATATATAAGCTCTAATATGTATAATAATGTTTTAGTTGTTTCAGCAGATGCATTAAGTAGAATAACAGATTGGACAGATAGAGGTACTTGTGTGTTATTTGGAGATGGAGCAGGAGCTGCTATAATAAGTAGAGTACCTGAAAATAAAGGTATATTGTCCTTAGATATAGGAGCTGATGGAAGTGGAGCAGGCTATCTAGAGTTGCCTGCAGGAGGTTCAAAAAATCCAGCTACAATGGAGACTGTAAATAATAAAATGCATTATTTAAAAATGGAGGGAAATGAAGTTTTTAAATTTGCTGTTAGAAAAATGAATGAAGCTTCAAGGAAGGTTATTAAGGAAGCGGGCTTAGAGTTAGAAGATATAGATTTCTTAGTGCCCCATCAGGCTAATATTAGAATAATAAATTCCTCTAGAAAAAAGCTGAAGCTGGATAAGGATAAGGTATATGTGAACTTAGATAAATATGGCAATATGTCCTCGGCTTCTATACCGGTGGCACTTGATGAGGCTATTAAGAGTAATAAAATCAAAAAAGGTGACAACGTTATTTTAGTAGGCTTTGGTGGAGGTCTTACATGGGGATCTTGTTTAATAAGACTATAGAGTAGGAGGTCTATATATGTTGAAAACCGATTTATGCGATTTACTTAATATAAAGTTTCCTATAATTCAAGGTGGAATGGCATGGGTTGCAACTGCTGAGTTGGCACAGGCCGTTTCGAATGCAGGTGGATTAGGAGTAATAGGATGTGGAAATGCCCCTGCAGATGTTATTAAAGAGGAGATAAGGAAGATAAAGAAAAAGACGGATAAGCCCTTTGGAGTGAATGTTATGTTATTATCTCCCCATGTTGATGAAATCATGGATATGTTATATGAAGAAAAGGTTCCCGTTATAACTACTGGAGCTGGAAATCCAGGAAAGTATATAGATAGATTTAAAGGGATAGGAACTAAGGTTATTCCAGTTGTGCCATCTGTAGCCTTGGCTAAAAGAATGGAAAAGGTAGGAGCAGATGCCGTAATAGTGGAGGGAACAGAAGCAGGAGGTCATGTTGGAGAGCTTACAACTTTTGTTTTAGTACCCCAGATTGTAGATGCAGTAAATATACCTGTAATAGCTGCTGGAGGTATAGCAGATGGCAGGGGTATTGTATCGGCTCTATCTTTAGGGGCTAAAGGTGTACAAATGGGCACGAGGTTTGTTTGTTCTACAGAATGTATAGCCCATGAAAATTATAAAAACATGATAACAAAGGCTAAGGATAGGGATGCAGTGGTTACAGGAAGAAAAACGGGGCATCCTGTTAGAAGTTTGAAGAATAAATTTACTAGAGAATTTTTGAAACTTGAAAAGAAAACAGACGACAAAAAAGAACTGGAAGAGTTTGGAGTAGGTTCTTTAAAAAAGGCTGCCATAGAGGGAGATCATAGGTATGGTTCTGTTATGGCAGGTCAAGTAAGTGGATTAATAAAAGATATAAAAAGCTGTGAAAGTATAATAAATGATATAGTAAAAGAGGCTAATATAGTAAAAGAAAGTTTGACTAAAATATAAGGAGGTATATAATGGGAAAGGTAGCTTTTGTTTTTCCAGGACAAGGGGCACAGAAAGTTGGTATGGGATATGATATAAGCAGAGAATATCCCGAAGCCATGGAAGTCTTTGAAAGAGCCAATGAAAGTTTACAAATAGATATTAAAGATATGTGCTTTAATGGACCAGAGGAAGAGTTAATAAAGACAGAGAACACTCAACCGGCTATATTAACAACTTCCATTGCTATTTTAGCTGTAATAAAAAAATATAATATAGATGCAGATGTTACTGCAGGTTTAAGCTTAGGAGAATATGCATCATTGGTATATAGCGGAGCAATAGAGTTTGAAGATGCTGTAAGACTTGTAAAAAAAAGAGGGAAATACATGCAAGAAACAGTACCCATAGGAAAGGGAACAATGGCTGCTATTATTGGATTAGACAGAGATGATGTAGAAGAGATAGTTAAAGAGGCAAAGGAATATGGTATAGTGGAAGGAGCTAACTATAATTGTCCTGGTCAGATTGTTATATCTGGAGAGGTTTCTGGTGTAGAAAAGGCTTGTGAAATAGCTAAAGAAAAAGGTGCCAAAAAAGCGGTTATGTTACCTGTAAGTGCACCGTTCCATAGTGAATTACTTAAGCCTGCAGGGGAAAAACTATTTGAGCACTTAAAGGATATTGAAATAAAAAATTTAAACAAAAGGGTAATATCTAATGTAACTGGTAAATATATAAACAGTAGTGATGAAATTAAAGGGTTACTAAAGGATCAAGTATCTAAGCCAGTACTATGGGAAGACAGTATAAAGTTAATGCTAGATGATGGTATTGATACTTTCATAGAAATAGGTCCCGGAAAAAGCCTTAGCAGTTTTGCTAAAAAAATAGCTAAAAAAGAGGATAAAAAGATTACTACTTTTAGTGTTAGAAATTTAAAGTCTTTAGAGAAGCTTTTAAATAAGATGGGTTAGAGGTGAGTTTATGAATTTAGAAGGTAAGGTTGCCCTAATAACCGGAGGTTCTAGAGGTATTGGTAAGGCAATTGCTTTTAAACTAGCTGAATTAGGAGCAGATATTGCCATTAATTACTCAAACAATAAGGAAAGAGCAGATAAGGTTGTTGAAGAAATAAAATCTATGGGAAGAGATGCTATTTCTATAAAGGGAAATGTGGCTAAAATGGAGGAAGCAAAGGACATTGTAAAAAAAACTAAGGATAAATATGATAGAATTGATATCTTAGTTAATAATGCAGGAATCACTAGGGATAATTTACTTATGAGAATGAAGGAAAAAGAATGGGATGCTGTTATGGATGTTAACTTAAAGGGAACCTTTAACATGTCAAAATCCATAATTAGAAGTATGCTTAAACAAAAAAATTGTAGTATAATAAATATAGCATCGGTTGTTGGTATATCAGGTAATGCTGGTCAATGTAATTATTCCGCTTCTAAGGCTGGAATAATAGGTTTTACTAAGTCTTTAGCAAAGGAAGTTGCTAAAAAGAATGTTAGGGTTAATGCAGTGGCTCCGGGATTTATTAAAACTGATATGACCGATGAATTACCCGATAAGGTTAAGGATGAGTATATTAATAGTATTCCATTAAATAGATTAGGAACCCCTGAGGATGTGGCCAATACTGTAGCTTTTTTAGCCAGTGACCTTTCAGAGTACCTAACAGGTCAAGTGTTAACTGTAGATGGAGGTATGGCAATATAATATATACATATGATATTGAAAGGAGGTGTAATGAATGGAGACATTTGAAAAGTTAAAAGAGATTATAGCTGAACAACTTGAGGTTGAAGAAAGTGAGATTGAGATCAACTCTTCTTTCCAAGATGATCTTGATGCAGACTCTTTAGATGTAGTTGAGCTTATTATGGCGATTGAAGATGAGTTTGATTTAGAAATACCTGATGAAGAGGCTGAAAAAATCTCAACTGTAAAGGATGCAGTTGACTATATTGAAAATAATGCATAGTAATTATATTATTAATGAAAAGAATAGGTCCCGATTTAATCGGGACCTTAAAAATAGATTTGAAAACAGATGGTTTATATAATAGATACGGAGGGGTAAATGATGAAGAAACGTGTTGTTATTACTGGATTGGGTGTCATTAGTCCAGTAGGTACAGGCAAAGATGAGTTTTGGAACTCCATAAAAGATGGAAAAAGTGGTATAGACACAATAACTAGATTTGATATAGAAGATTACCCTACAAAAATAGCAGGTGAAGTAAAAGACTTTAATGCTAAAGATTATATAGATAAGAAGGAAGCAAAGAGAATGGATCGGTTTACACAGTTTGCTGTGGCTGCAAGTAAAATGGCAGTGGAGGATTCTAATGTAGACCTAGAGAATGTCGATAAGGAAAGATTTGGGGTAATACTTGGCTCTGGAGTTGGAGGATTGGAAACTTTAGAAAAACAACATAGTAAATTAATAAATAGGGGTCCAAAGAGGGTAAGCCCATTTTTCATACCTATGATGATAGGGAATATGGCAGCAGGACAAGTTTCCATACTGTTTGGAGCTAAGGGATGTAATGAAACTGTAGTAACTGCTTGTGCATCGGCAACAAATGCCATAGGTGATAGCTTTAAGGTTATACAAAGAGGCGATGCCGATATGATTATAACTGGTGGAGCAGAAGCTTGTATAACCCCCCTTGCACTGGCTGGATTTTCTTCTATGAAGGCTTTATCTACCAACAATGATAATCCTAAAGAAGCCAGTAGACCATTTGATAAAGATAGAGATGGTTTCGTAATGGGAGAAGGGTCTGGAATCTTAATACTAGAGGAATTAGAGCATGCAATAGAAAGAGGGGCCAAAATATATGGGGAAGTTGTTGGATATGGTATGACTTCAGATGCCCATCATATAACCGCACCGGCAGAAGGTGGCGAAGGTGCTGCGAGGGCTATGGAAATGGCATTAAATGATGCTGGAATTTCCTATGATAAGGTGGACTATATAAATGCCCATGGAACTTCCACATATTATAATGATAAATTTGAAACTATGGCTATTAAAACTATATTTAAAGAACATGCAAATAAACTAAAGATAAGCTCAACTAAATCTATGACTGGGCATTTATTAGGTGCAGCCGGTGGAATAGAAGGTTGTGTATGTGCCTTAACTCTAGATAATAACTTTATACCACCCACCATTAATTTCAATGATGGAGGAGAGGATTGTGATCTAGACTATGTTCCAAATGAAGGCATTGAAAAAGAAGTAAATTA
Organism: Dethiothermospora halolimnae; assembly: GCF_037577855.1. Lineage (NCBI taxonomy): Bacteria > Bacillati > Bacillota > Tissierellia > Tissierellales > Thermohalobacteraceae > Dethiothermospora > Dethiothermospora halolimnae. The sequence continues at coordinate 23,660 of NZ_JBAKFX010000048.1, forward strand.
TGCAATGTCAAACTCCCTTGGTTTTGGTGGACACAATGCTACTATATTAGTTAAAAAATACAAATAGTTTTTATAAAGGCTAGTTACACTTTGTAACTAGCTATATTTTTATTTCATATCAGTCAACTTTTATATACAATAAATACAAGTTTTTATATATTTATTGCGGTGAAAAATCTCTGCACTTCCTATCCTGGACTTTGCACAGAATAAATAAGTACTAAAATGTATTTATTCCAATATTAATTACATTTTATTTGCATGTATATTGATAAATGTAGTAAACTATATGTTGGATAATATTGTAGATATTTTAAAACTTTTTTTAAAGTATATACAATATTATCTAAAAAAATAACGGAGGTAACTTATGACGAAATTATGTGAAGGGCGACTAGAGAAATTATATAAGTTTCAAGAAAAGAGTAATTATAAATTTAATAATATTAATTTGTTAAATAGGGCCTTAACCCACAGTTCCTATGCTAATGAACATAAAAAACACAGGATTTTATATAATGAAAGATTAGAATTTTTAGGGGATTCAGTTTTAGGAGTTGTGGTCAGTGATTATATTTTTGATAAATATCCCGGCTATCCAGAGGGAGAGTTAACTAAACTAAGAGCCACAGTGGTATGTGAACCAACCCTTGCCTTTGTTGCAAAAAAACTCTCTTTAGGAGATTATTTACTTCTAGGTAAGGGAGAAGAGTCCACCGGTGGAAGAACTAGGGTATCTATACTGGCAGATGCCTTTGAGGCAGTAATTGGGGCCATATATTTAGATGGACAATTAAAAAGTGCTAGAGATTTTGTATTAAATAATTTAACTAACATTATTGATGATGCAGTTAAAGGAAAAATTTTTATAGATTATAAGACAGAGTTGCAGGAAGTGGTACAGAAGGTTACAAAAAATAAAATAGCATATGAAGTAGTAGATGAAAAAGGTCCAGACCATAATAAAATATTTTATGTGAATGTAAAAGTTGGAAATAAAACGCTGGGAGAAGGAATGGGTAAAAGTAAAAAAGAAGCAGAGCAAAGTGCTGCTAAATCTGCTTTAGGAACATTAGGTGGTATAAATGAGTAAAACTTATCATATCATTCCAATATTTGTTCCCCATAGGGGGTGCCCCCATGATTGTGTGTTCTGTAATCAACGGAAAATAACTGGATTATCTACTGAGATTACAGATAAGGATGTTGATGATACTATAAAAGAGTATTTAAAGACAATACCTAAAAGTAACAAAAAACTAGAGGTTGCTTTTTTTGGTGGAAGCTTTACGGGAATTGATATAAAAGTTCAGAAAGAATTATTGGATGTAGCAAAAGAGTATAAAGAAAAGGGATTAATAGATAATATAAGGTTGTCAACAAGACCCGATTATATTGATAAAGAAATATTAGATATTCTTAAAGGAAAAAAAGTGGATACTATAGAATTGGGAGTTCAATCTTTAGATAAAGATGTATTAGAAAAAAGCAATAGGGGACATACCATGGAAGATGTTATTAATGCTTCAAATCTAATAAAAAGATATGGATTTAATCTAGGTCTTCAGATGATGGTTGGTCTACCCGGGGATACAGTAGAAAAATCTATAAATACCGCTAAACAAATAATAAGTTTATCTCCAGATTTTGTTAGGATATATCCCACCCTCGTTGTTAAGGATACCCATCTTGAAAACATGTATTTAGATAGAAACTACAAGTCTTTAACATTAGAAGAAGGAGTTTTTGTAAGTAGCATTTTATTAATGTTATTTAAGGTGAATGATATTGGTGTTATTAGAATAGGTCTTCAACCAACGGATAATATATCTTTAAATAAAGATTTGGTAGCAGGACCATTTCACCCATCCTTTAGACAAATGGTAGAATCTGAACTCTATAGAATAGTGATAGATAAATTTATGTCAGAAAATACAATAACTAATGATATTATTATAGAGGTAAATAATAGTATAGTGTCGAATATAATAGGACAGAAGAAAAAAAATAAATCCTATTTAAAGAAGAAGTATAATATTAAAAACTTTAAAATAAATGGTACTAATATACCAAGGGATTATATGGCTTTTTATAATAATAATAAATATAATAAGATTAATATTAATAAATATATATATGACTATTTGAAAGAAAAAAATATTATATAATATTTAAGATATACTAGAAAGAGGTGGATATATTGTACCTTAAACGTATAGAAATGCAGGGATTTAAATCCTTTGCAGATAAGATAGAAGTAGATTTTCAAGATGGAATAACTGCAGTGGTTGGACCTAATGGAAGTGGTAAGAGTAATATTTCCGATGCCATAAGATGGGTTTTAGGGGAGCAAAGTGCTAAAACCTTAAGGGGTAGCAAGATGGAAGATATTATTTTTGCAGGTACTCAAAGTAGGAGACCAGTAGGCTTTGCAGAGGTAACGTTGATTCTTGATAATAAGGATGGAAAGCTTCCCGTTGAATATACAGAGGTAAGTGTAACCAGAAGGGTATTTAGGTCCGGTGAAAGTGAATACTATATGAATAAAAACTCCTGTAGATTAAAGGATATAAGAGAGTTATTTATGGATACGGGAGTGGGAAAAGATGGATACTCCATTATAGGACAAGGTAAGATTGATGAGATATTAAGTGGAAAATCGGAAGATAGGCGTAATCTCTTTGAAGAAGCTGTTGGAATAGTTAAACACAAAAGTAGAAAAGAAGATGCGAAAAAAAAGTTAGAGAAAACTAATGATAACTTAGTTAGAATTAATGATATAATTACAGAACTAGAAGGACAAATTACCCCTTTAGAGGAACAATCCAAGAGGGCTAAGAAATATCAGAAATTATCGGAAGAATTAAAGGACCTAGAAATAAATTTATTTATTAGGGAGATAGATAGGTTAAAAGAGCAGGTAGAACATATAGAAAGTCAGAAACAATTGGTGGAGAAACAACTTAAATACAATAAAGAAGAAAAAGAAAAATTCCAGAAAAAGTATAATAAGATCAAAGAAGAAATTGATAACATGGATAGGAAGATAGATGATATAACAAATAAGAAATATACAACAGAAAATTATATTGAAAAGAATGAAGGGGATTTAAAGCTTTATAATGAAAAAAATAATACATTAAAAAAAGAAATAGATAGATTAGAGGGTGAAATATCAAATTTAAATGAAAAGATTATTAAAATCGATGAGGACAGTAAGGAAATTAAAGATCATAGGGAAGAATTAAATTCAAAAATTAAGATACTAAATAATGCAGTAGAAGAAAAAAACAAGAAGATTTCAGATATAAATAGAGAGATTGAAAGTAAAGAAAGAAGTATTGAAGATAAAAAAGGAGACATTATAGAAATACTAAATAAAATATCTGATAAAAGGAGTAAAATAAATAGTTTAAATTCCTTTACTGAAAATATAGATAAAAGAATTTACCAGATAGAAAAGGAATTAAATGAACTTAATAAAAACAAAGAAAAAAATATAAAGGATATAAATAAAAATAAGGAAGATATAGAGTCAGTAAATAAAGAATTAAAACAATTACTAAGGGATAAGAGTAATGGAGTCCAAAATAAAAGGGAAGTTGAAAATAGATTTGATAGTTTATCAGAGGAAATGAGTAAGTTAAAAGGAGATATACAAGGAAAGATATCAAACTATAATTTACTTAAAGATATGAAGGAAGAATATGAAGGGTTTTACAAGAGTGTAAAAAATACTCTGAAGGCGGTGGATAGAAACCCTAGTTTAGGTAAGGGCGTGAAGGGAGTAGTTGCTGAGCTAATACAAGTTGATAAAAAGTATGAAAAAGCTATAGAAATAGCTTTAGGCTCCTCCCTTCAAAATATAGTGACTGAAACAGAAAATGATGCTAAAAATATCATAGAACATCTTAAAAAGAACAAATTGGGTAGAGTTACCTTCTTACCTATATCGTCTATTAAAGGACGAAGCTTGAATAACTACGAAAAAAAGATTATAAATACAAATGATAAGATAAATGTAGCATCAAATATTATTAACTATGATGATACCTATAATGATATTTTCAAATACTTGCTGGGAAGAGTTTTGATTGTAGATAATTTAGATATGGGAGTGGAAGTGTCTAAAAGATGTAATCATTCTTTAAAAATAGTTACTCTAGATGGAGATGTTATAAACCCTGGGGGCTCAATGACTGGAGGAAGCTACAAAAGTAATAGAACTAGTATTCTTAGTAGAGAAAGACAAATTAAAGAATTAAAGAAAAATATAAATCTGTTGAACAATAAATTAAAATCCAATGAAAAGGACTTAATATCCTTAAAAAGGGATATTTCAGACCATAGTAGTTCAATAGAAAATTTAGAAAGTAAAATTAACGATTATAATGTAAAATTGGCAAAACTGGAAAATGAACAGTTACAGTTAAGTAAAGAAAAGGAACAGATAAATAATTCTATAGGAAAGTATATTAAAGAAGAGGAACAGTTAAAAAATGAAAATAAAGATGCTTTGAAAAACATAGAAAAAATAAAATTAGAACTAAAAAAATTAGAGGAAGAAAACACATCAATACAGGGTAATATAGATGATACGGTAAAGAAATTTGAGAAAGAAAGAAATATTAGAGATGAAATATCAAATGATATCTCCAATATAAGGGTTAAATTGGCGTCATCTAAACAGGAAATGAAATCTATAATTAATCAAGCTGAAATGTATGACAAAGATAAAAATAATTTGATAGGGGATATAAAATTAAAAAAAGAAAATATCTCTAAAAATAAAAATAATTTAATAGTGATAGATAAAAAGATAAAAGAGTTAGGCAATAATAAAGAAGAGTTTAAAGTAAAACTAGGGGAATACAAGGAAATTCTAGATAAGATAAAAAAAGATAAAAAGACTTATCTAGAAACTTATAATGCAGAGGAAATAAAGCTACAGAATATGAATGCCAAGATTAGTGACTTGGAGCGAAGCATGGGTACTTTAGATGTTAAATATGCAAGATATAATGTTCAACTTGATAATTATACAAATAAATTATGGGATGAATATGAAATGTCCTATCAGATGGCAATAGAACATAAAAGGGATATAGATAGCATATCAAAGGTACAGGATAAAATAAGGAAAATTAAAAGTAATATTAAGTCTTTAGGAAATATTAACTTAGATGCAATTGATGAATACGAAAGGGTTGAAGAAAGATTTGAGTTTATGAGTTCTCAAAAAGATGATTTGATGGAGGCTAAAAAGTCTTTAAATAGGGTTATTAAGGAATTGGAAGAAAAAATGCAGGAGCAATTTATTGCCGGTTTTAAAATTATAAGAAGTAATTTTCAAGAGATATTTAAGAAGCTGTTTGGAGGAGGAAAGGCCGATGTTTATTTACTGGATGAGGAGAATATATTAACCAGTGGTATTCAAATAGTAGCCCAACCCCCTGGAAAGAAGCTTCAAAATTTAAGTTTATTATCCGGTGGTGAAAAAGCTTTGACAGCCATATCCCTATTATTTGCCATATTAAAAACTAAGCCTACACCGTTTTGTATATTAGATGAAATTGAAGCTGCTTTAGATGATGCCAATGTATATAGATATGCAGATTATCTAAAGGAATTTTCAAATAATACTCAGTTTATCGTAATAACCCATAGAAAGGGAACCATGGAAGGTGCGGATTCTTTATATGGCGTAACAATGGAAGAACAAGGTGTAAGTAGATTAATATCAGTAAAATTAACAGAAGAGTTAACAGAAAAAGTAAGTTAGGAGGAAAATTTTATGTGGAAAAAACTTTTTAAATGGGGAAGAAAAGATAAAGAAGAAAGTAAAAAAACAGATGAGAGAGGAGAGGGGAGAGAGGAGAGAGAAGAAACTAAGATTAAAGAGTTAATTGATGAAAATCATCCTTTAACTATTAGTCTGGGAATATCTGTGTTTAGAAAACATAGTAATGATAAAGAAGATCTTATAGAGAAGGCTGATC
>NZ_JBAKFX010000049.1:0-29584 GCF_037577855.1 Dethiothermospora halolimnae
GCCGCCGACTTCCTTCAGATTCCACCTCACGGTGGACACCCTTGTCTTCAGCTAGCACCTATATCACCTTCGGTGTTCGGGACTTTCACCCTATAGACTGTGTCCATGCTGGGCACACATAAAAAAGAACATTACCTAGAGAAGGCAATGTTCTTTAATAAACATAATAACTTCCCTACGCTAGAATTACCTAGATCAGGTTACGGGTCGAAACCAATGGGTTTCCTCTCAGCAATAAGCTCCCCAGAATTTTTATACCCCATATATTTAGTTATAAACTAACTAAATTTCCTTAAACTTTTTAGTTGTTTCAACAATATTATCTGACTTAAAGATTGCAGACCCTGCTACAAAAACATTAGCTCCGCAATCTCTTATTTCTTCTATATTATTAAGCTTAATTCCCCCATCAACTTGAATATCAATATCTAATCCCTTTGAATTTATCATTTCTTTTAATTTTTTTATTTTATCTTTCATCTGTGGAATAAAACTTTGTCCCCCAAATCCAGGATTAACTGTCATTATTAAAACCATATCCAAATCATCTATAACATACTCTATTTCATTTAATGGAGTAGATGGATTCAACGCAACTGCTGCTTTAATCCCTTCATTTTTAATTTGTTGAATAACCCTATGTAGATGTATTGTTGATTCTTGGTGTACAGTTATTATATCTGCCCCAGCCTGGGCAAAGTCCTTTATATATCTTTCAGGTTTATCTATCATAAGATGTACATCAAAGGGAATATCAGTTACTTTCCTTAGTTGCTTTATAACAGGGGGACCAAAGGTTATATTAGGAACAAAATGTCCATCCATTATGTCTAGATGGACTAAGTCCGCTCCCCCTTCTTCTATTTTCTTTATTTGATCATTTAGTTCACTGAAATCTGCTGATAATATTGATGGTGCTATTTTAGTCATTTTAATACCTCCTGTTGTCTTCGATTTCTTTTAAAAACATAAGATAATTTTCATATCGTGATTCGCTTATATCTCCACTTTCTACCATTGCCTTCACTTCACATTTAGGCTCTTTTCTATGTTTACATCCCCTGAATTTACAAAAGTCTTTCCATTTATATATTTCAGGAAAATAATAGTCCAATTCTTCTTCAATTATAAAGTTTATATCTAATGAGCTAAATCCTGGAGTGTCCAACACCCATCCTCCATTGTTAAGCTCCATTAGTTCTGTATGCCTTGTTGTATGTTTTCCCCTTTTTGTTTTTTTGCTAATTTGTCCTGTCCTAAGTTCTAGATTAGGTTGTATTTTATTTAGTAATGTTGACTTTCCTACACCGGAGGGACCGGCAAATACGGTTATTTTATTCTCTAATACCTTTGCTAATTCTTCTATACCTTCGCCAGTTTTAGTACTGGTTTTAATTATATTATAACCGGCCTTTTCATATATATCAGTTATACCATTTATTTTACCATTTTCATCTAAATCAAATTTATTTATACAAATAGTAATATCTAAGTCTTGATGCTTAGCCAAAAGTAGAAATCTATCCAATAACCATAGATTAGGTTCAGGAGCCCCAATAGCAAAAACAATTATAGCTTGATTAACATTGGCCACTGGTGGTCTTATTAACTGACTTTCTCTGTCACATATTTCCATTATATATCCTGTTTTATTTAGGTCATCACTTTGAATTAGAACTTTATCTCCAATTAACGGAGTTATTTTTTTCTTTCTGAAAAGACCCCTAGCCTTACATTCATATAATTCATCCTTTACTTTTACTATATAAAGTCCTCCTACTCCTTTTATGATTATACCCTCTAGCATTAATTGTCCTCCTCAAAGTTTACTGTTTTCGAACCGTAGGGTTCCCCATCAATATATATTTCAATTTTGGCACTTCCTGTTCCTGAAACGGTCAATAAAATACTTTCCTCATCGGTATTGTATGTCTTATCATGTACCAGTTCTTCCTTGTCTCCTTGTATTTTTAGTGCTTTCACCCTTACTTTTTCCTTATTGCTCGGCAACTCTATTACCATAGTTTCCGTTTTTTCTGAATTATCATTATTGCTTTCAGAAGAATCTTCCCTATCTTCTTTATCTTTATTTTCTTCTTCCTCTGGTCCTGAACTAACCACTAAGTCTACAGTATTATTTTCCCACACTTCACTCCCAAAGGGGAAACTTTGATTTATAACTATATCTTTTTCTATCTCATCATTATTTTTGTAGCTTATTTCTCCAACAACCAACCCTTTGCTAATAATTTCTTTCTTTGCAACTTTTATATCTTTACCTTCTAGCTTGGGCATTAAGACAGAGGTCCTCTTTGGACCCTCACTTACAATAAAATCAATTTCACTTCCTTCGGCAACCATAGTATTAGGCTTTGGAATTTGATCTATTATAACACCACTTGGTATAACATCATCATGTTTATACTCAACATTTCCTTCCTCCAGCTTTAAGCCTCCAAGCTCAACCTCTATATCGGTAGAATACTTATTTATAAGATCAGGTACCTTAACTTGTTTTTGTCCTTTACTTGCAATAACTTTTATATCGGCTCCCACTCTTCTAGTTTCTTCTTTTCCCACATTTTGTTCTATTATATATCCTTCTTTATATTGGGAGTTATATATCTCTTTTTCAATAATAAAGTTAAACCCTGCCTCTTCAATTTCTTTTTTAGCAACTTCTATGGGCTTATTTACCACATATGGTACAACCACCTCAGAAGGGGGTTTAACTAAGTCCCTTATGAAAACAAAACCAAAGGCAATAGCCGATGTTAATAGAAATGCCGATAAAATAGCTACTAATATAATAAATTTGTTATTCTTTTTACCTTTTTTAGAGTTTTCATTTTTATCCCTTCTTTTCCCTTTAAATTCTTCACCTTCATAAGGTGATTCATTATTAACAGCAGGTATAATTATCGTTGGAGAATCACTTATATCATCAAGGTTAACAAAATTTTCCTCATCTGTATTCTTATATTTTTTCAAATCTTTAAGTAACTCTCCCACATTATTATACCTTAGACTCTGATCCTTTTTCACACATTTAGTAATAATATCCCTAATATTTTTAGGAATATTTTCCTCTACATCCGAGGGAAATAAAACATCTTCCTGAACATGTTTAAGAGCAACAGATATTGGGCTCTCCCCTTTAAATGGAACACTACCGGTTATCATCTCATACATAACTATACCTAAAGAATATATATCTGATTTTTCATCCGTATATCCTCCCCTGGCTTGTTCAGGAGAAAAATAATGTACTGAACCTATAACATTACTTGTATTCGTTACGGTTGAGGAAGTAGCAGCTCTAGCTATCCCAAAGTCCGTTACCTTTACCCTTCCATCTTCAGTTACCATTATGTTATGGGGTTTTATATCTCTATGAACAATATGATTTCTATGGGCATGATTTAATCCATCAGCTATTTGCATAGTAAAGTTAAGAACTTCATTAATATTTAGTTTACCCTTTTCTCTAATAATATTCTTTAATGTAGTTCCTTTAACGTATTCCATTACAATATAATATATATCTCCTTCAACCCCAACATCATATATATTTACTATATTGGGATGGGAAAGACTGGCAGCGGCTTGGGACTCTCTTCTAAACTTATCTATAAACTCTTCATCATTTGTGAACTCAGACCTTAAGACTTTTATAGCTACATATCTATTTAAAAGCTTACACTTAGCCTTATATACCAAAGCCATGCCTCCGCCACCTATTTTCTCAATTATCTCATATCTATTTCCCAGCACTTTTCCTATCATCTTTTCACCTCTCTTCTAAACCAATATCTACTAGTAGCGCAGTAATATTATCTATTCCACCTAAGTCATTGGCAGTATTAATTAACAAATCACAGGAACTATTTACATCTTTAGATGACAATATTATTTCTTTGATTCTATCATTACTTACCATATTTGTAAGTCCATCTGTACAAAGGAGTATTATGTCCTTTTGATTAATACCATGACTGGTAATATCTATTTTTATGTTCTCGTCTGTCCCTAAAGCTCTAGTAATAATGTTTTTTTGAGGATGATTCATGGCCTCTTCTTCACTTATCCTACCGTTTCTAACCAACTCTGCTACTAAGGAATGGTCTCTAGTCAATTGAATTAACTCTTTATCCCTTAACAAATATGCTCTACTATCACCTATATGACCTATAAAAACTTCACTACCAAATACAAAAGCTAAAGTTACAGTGGTACCCATTCCCCTATAATTTTCATCCTGTGATTTTAGAAAGACCCTTCTATTTGCCTCCTTAAGGGCATAATCTATAAATTTAGGAATCTGTAGCTCATTATTTTTTAGTTTTTCTTCATTATTATAAAGAATTTCTTCTATGGTTTCAATAGCTATTTTACTAGCTACTTCTCCAGCCTTATGTCCTCCCATTCCATCTGCCACTACAAATAAGGGTAACTCTTTTATCTTAGAATAAAAAAATGAATCCTGGTTTATATTTCTTATTTTCCCTACATCGGTGCAAATTCCAACAAGCACATTTTCACCTCACTTTAACAAACCTACTTTACTTTTTATAATCTCTCCTTAACTGACCACATGCGGCATTAACATCTGAACCCATCTCTCTTCGTATGGTGGCACTTATACCCCTGACATCTAAATAGGATTTAAATCTATTGATAGATTCCTTTTTAGATTTAACTAAATCATTCTCCTTTATAGGATTCAATGGTATTAGATTTACATGACACAATAAACCCGATAATAATTTAACTAGTTTTTCAGCATGTCTATTGGTATCATTAACTTCATCAATTAAAGTATATTCGAAGGTTATTCGTCTATTAGTTTTTTTTATATAATATTTACATGCCTCTATTATTTCACCAATAGAATATCTGTTGGCTATAGGCATGATTTCTTGTCTGTCCTCATCAAAGGGTGTATGAAGAGAAATAGATAATGTTATAGGTAAAGCTTCTTCTGCTAATTCATATATTTTAGGTACTATACCACAGGTTGATAGGGTTATATGTCTATAACCTATATTTAAACCATTTTTATCATGAATAAGTCTTAAAAATTTTAAGACATTATCATAATTGTCTAAAGGTTCTCCAGTACCCATGAGGACAATATTGCTAACCTTTACATTTAAATCCTTCTCTATACTATAAACTTGATCTAGAATTTCTGAAGGTGTAAGGTTTCTAACAAGTCCATCTTTTGTCGAAGCACAAAAAGAACATCCCATTTTACAACCAACTTGGGTTGATAAGCATAAAGAAACTCCATGCTTATATTCCATCATAACACTTTCAATTATATTACTATCTTCCAATATAAACAAATATTTTTTTGTATTATCTATATTAGAATCAAATCTTTTAAATTTTTTTATATTACCTATCTTATGGTTTTCATTTAGCTTGTCCCTTAGTTTTTTCGACAATACTGTTATGTCATCTATAGAATCCACTTTTTGTTTATGAATCCATTTAAAAACCTGTTTAGCTCTAAACTTTTTTTCATTGATTTGTAAAAATACATCTTCTAATTCTTTAAGGGTTAATGATTTTAAGTCTATTTTTTTCAAAAAATCCCTCCTGAAATTTCTTCTACTATATTATACCATATTTTTATTTTTTTCTTAAAATATTTGATAAATTTTATAATGGAACAGAAGCACCATCTGTGCTTCTTTGTTTAGTATAAAGCCCAGGGTGCAGAGAGCAAAGAGTTGATTTCAGATTCACTATTTTTTAATTAATTTTGCTATAAAGAAACCATCTACATTATGAATATTAGGATATAGTTCAATAAACCCTTTTTCAGCTCCTTCTATATCCTTTACCAAATCATCAAAACCTTTCAATGTGAAATCTTTATTTTCTGCTAGAAACTTTTTAATGATTTTAATATTCTCTTCTTTGTTTGTAGTACATGTGCTATATATTAGTGTTCCCCCTTTTTTAACATACTTACTTCCATTATTTAATATTTGATATTGAAGTTTTATTAGCTCCTCTAGGTTATTTTCCTTTTTAGTCCATTTTATATCCGGTTTTCTCCTAATAAGACCAAGGCCTGAACAGGGAGCATCTACTAAACAATAGTCTACTTTTTCTAATAATTTTTTATCAAGTTCTAAGCCATTAAACTTCTCTGTGGTAATTATATTTGTTCCTAATCTTTTAATATTTTCTTCTATCAGCTCTAACTTATGATTATAAATATCTCTAGCTATAATTTTACCCCTATTATTCATTTTTTCAGCTAAATGAGTAGATTTTCCTCCTGGAGCACTGCATACATCTATAATAAAACTATTATCCTTGGGATTCATAATTTGTCCCACTAACATTGAACTCTCGTCCTGTATTTGAAATAATCCATCTTTAAATTCTTTAAGTCTAGTAATGTTTTTAGGATTTTCAATTATCAAACCTTCTTTAGCATATTTTGTATACTTGACTTTCAAGTTTTTTGATTCTAAACTATGAAATAACTCTTCCCTTGAAGTCTTAAGGGTATTAACCCTAATATTTAGATGGGGCTTTTTATTATTTGCAATACATATTCCCTCTGCAAAACTATATCCATAATCTTTAATCCATTTTTTTATCATCCATTCAGGATGGGAGTATTTAACGGATAAATACTGAATTGGATTATTTTTTTTGTCTGGTAGTTCTATTTTATTTTTATTTCTAACCACATTTCTTAAAACCCCATTTACAAAACCGTGGGTTCCTTTATGTCCATATTTCTTTGATAGTTTTACCGATTCATTTACTGCTGCACTATCGGGAATTCTATCTAAAAATATTATTTGATAAATCCCCATTTCCAATATGTTTTTAATGGCAGGTGATATTTTTCTTAACTTTATTTTGGAAAATTTCTTAATTATAAAATCTATATATATTTTATTTTCTAATACCCCATAAACAATCTCCCTAACAAGTCCAATATCATTATCTCTAATCCCTTTGATATTTTTATTGATGGCCATATTAGAAAAAGCATCCTTCTCATTTATCTCATACAATATCTTAAATACTTTTTGTCTTACATTTTTCTCCACAAGTATCCCTCCATAAAAATAAGGGGGTCTTCTCCCCCTTAGTATCTTAATAAAGTACTCCTTCTATACTGTGAGGGGACTCATCCCCATTATTAATCGTCACTGCTACTTAACAAAATTAATCTTATTAACTGTCCAACTGCTACTAAAGTAGCCGCCACATAGGTCAATGCCGCCGCATTTAATACCTTCTTTGCAGGCTTTATTTCCTCTTGTCTCATAATACCACTTTCTAATTGTGCAAGAGCTCTACTACTGGCATTAAACTCAACGGGTAAAGTTATTATCTGAAAACCAACAACAGCTAAGTATAAGATTATGCCTACTTTTATCAAACTTGGGTTAACAAAGAACCCTAAAATCACTATAATCCAGACAAATCTTGCACCAAAATTAGCTATTGGAGCAAGATTATTTCTTATTGTTAGGGGAAAATATCCATTGGCATGTTGTATAGCATGCCCAACTTCATGGGCTGCTACTCCAGCTGCTGCCACTGATCTACCATTATATACTGAACTGGAAAGTCTTAATATCTTTGTTCGTGGATCATAATGGTCTGTAAGATGTCCCCTTGTATGTTCTATTTTCACTTCATATAAACCATTCTTATCTAATATTTTTCTGGCTATTTCAGAACCGGTATATCCAGACCTACTATCTACTTTTAAATATTTATTAAATGTGGTTTTCACTTTTGTTTGGGCATAAAAAGCGAAAATCATTGCCGGTATTAATATTATAATACTTGGGTCAAACATACCATAAGGAAAATACATACTCTGCTATTCCTCCTTTAAAAAGTTCTTTATTGCTTTTTCCAATTTGTTAACATCAACTTTAGTGTTATAACATGGTCCATTAGGTCTTTCATTAAATACTCCTAATACTGGAATTTTATCAACATCATTAATTCCACTTACTAAATCCCTCTCACAAGCCACAGCTATAATAGCCTTCGGTCCCTTTCTTTTTATCCACTCCCTAGCTAGAGTCCCACCGGTAGCAACAATAGCCTCCACATTATATTTTTCACATAATATTAATATATCATTAATGTCACATCTGCCACATTTTCTACAGTTATTTATATCATTTGTTATCTTATATTGGCATTTTGCCTCCTGTAAACAATGGGGCAAAAGAATTAATATCCTACTATCATTAACTTTTATATCCTTAGACTCAACTAACAAGTTATTTATATCACTATAAACTCTTCTTATAACGTCCTTATCGATCTTAAATAGTTTTGTTATTATGTTTAACATTGGGTACATGATTTTTAAAAACTTTTTTATATACTTATAGCTAACATTATTTACTTTTTTATATTTAATTATCCTATATATTATATATGTTGTCCATATTCCAATTAAAATAAGTATGGACAGAAGTATTAATGCTATAGATAATATTACTTTTATTATATCCATATCATTAGATGTTATTGTATATAATATAGTTCCACCTAAAATAACCATTAACATAACTATAAATATAGTGGAAAATATAAATGTTTTTTCATCCTTTTTCATTTGATTCACATCCGTATTTTAAGATAAAACTATTCCTTCAGCAAATTGATTTCCCTTTAGATAATCTTTAACATCCATCCTTTTCTTTCCGGGGAACTGTAATCTTTTAATAACTATGCAGGAGTCTTTAGTATTTACATATATTCCTGTATCGTCAACCTTTACTACTTTACCATTTTCACCATCTTTAAATTTGCGGCATACCTCTACTTTAAATATTTTAATTTTTTTATCTTTGTATTTAGTAAATGAACCGGGCCACGGTTGTGTTCCCCTTACTAAGTTTTTTATATTTTCTGCCCTGTCATTCCAGTTAATCTTACCTAAGCTTTTATCCATCATTTTAGCATAACTGGCCTTAGATTCATCCTGGGGTACTCTATTTATGGTACCATTCTCTAATCCATCCAAGGTCTCTATAAGTAGATCTGCCCCCATATCCATAAGTCTATTGTAAAGTTCCCCGGCTGTTTCATTATCTTTAATATCTGTCTCAGCCTTTAATAGCATATCACCTGTATCAAGGCCCTTTTCCATATACATAGTAGTAACACCTGTTTTTTTCTTACCGTCTATTATTACCCAGTTTATTGGAGCAGAACCTCTATATTCTGGTAATAATGAACCATGAACATTAATGCATCCATACTTTGGGAGATTCAATATTTCTTCTTTAAGTATTTGTCCATAGGCCACAACCACAATAACATCAGGCTGAACATCCTCTAATTTTTTTATAGAATCATCATCATTAATATTTTCAGGTTGAAAAATATCTAATCCTAATGCTTCTCCAGTAACCTTTACATCGGGAGGGGTAAGTTTCTTACCCCTTCCCTTTGGCCTATCAGGTTGCGTTACAACTAATTCTATATTATGTCCCTTTTTATAAATAGCTTCTAATGTTGGTACTGCAAAATCTGGAGTTCCCATAAAAACAACTTTCACATTATCACCTCTAAAATATACTTAATCTAGTCTATTACTCTGTCTACAAATAATACTCCATTTAAATGATCAATTTCATGACATAGGGCACGGGCAAATAATTGTGTTCCCTCAATTGTCTTTTCATTTCCTTCCATATCCATATATTTCACTTTAACCTTTTCAGGTCTTTTTACCTTTCCTGATTTTCCTGGAATACTTAAACAACCTTCTTGATCAACATACTCTCCTTCTTGCTCTATTATTTCTGGATTAATTAATACTACAGGTCCTTCCCCCACATCTATCACTATTATCTTTTTCAATATCCCCACCTGGGGAGCCGCTAAACCTACTCCATCTTCTTTATACATTGTTTCCTTCATATCCTCTATTAAAGTTCTTATACGATCTGTAACTTCTGTTATTTCCCTTGATTTTTTTCTTAAAATCGGATCTCCTTCAAATCTTAATTGTCTTAACGCCATATTATCTCCTCCTATATTAATGAGTTTGGATTAATATCCACATTATATTTTAAGTCATTACTTTTACTAAACTTATTATTATTTAAACATATATCATATATTATACTCTTTATTTCATTTATTTCAAAGTCACTACATTTAATAATAACTTGCCATCTGTATTTATTTTTAATCTTTGATATCGGTGCTGGATTAGGTCCTAATAATTTTTTTACGTCAAAATCTAAATGTCTAATTTTAATTTCTTTTTTTAAATTAAATACTAGTTTCGCTGTTTCATTGGCAACTTTCTTTTCCTCTTTTCCACTAACTACAATATTTATTATATTAATAAATGGAGGATATTGAAACTCCTTTCTAATCAATATCTCTTCATCATAAAAACTAACATAGTCATGGAATCTTGCATTCATTATGCTATAATGTTCTGGTTCATAGGTTTGAAGTATGGCCTGGCCTTCATCAGCTCCTCTACCTGCTCTACCCCCAACTTGAGTAGCAAGTTGAAAAGTTCTTTCAGATGCTTTAAAATCAGGTAAGTTTAAACTCATATCAGCAGCTATTATTCCAACCAATGTAACATTTGGAAAGTCCAAACCCTTTGATATCATTTGAGTCCCTATAAGGATATCAACTTCTCCATTTTTTACTTTTGAAAGAATCTTTTCATGACTTCCTTTTCTAGCTGTTGTATCAACATCCATTCTCGCTACAGATGCGTTAGGAAAATATTTCCTAACCATTTCTTCAATCCTCTGGGTTCCTATCCCAAAGTATTTTATATATTTACTTCCACAATCGGGACAGATAACTGGGGCCTTCATACTTAGACCACAATAATGGCATTTTAATAAATCCCTATTTTTGTGATAAGTAAGGGATATATCACATTTATTACATTTGGCCACATAACCACATTTTCTACAGGAGACAAAAGTTGAAAATCCCCTTCTGTTTAAAAAAAGAATAGTCTGTTTTCCTTTTTCTAAATTAAATTTTATAGCATCATATAATCTTGTGCTAAAAATTGACTTATTACCTTTATCCAATTCATTTTTCATATCTATAACAGTTATAGGGGGTAATGGTTTATTATTTGCCCTTTTTAATAAAGTGAATAGTTTTATTTCTCCTTTTTTAGCCCTATGGTAAGTATTTATTGATGGTGTGGCTGAACCTAAAACTAAGGATGCCCCTTCTATCTCACACCTTTTTTCCGCCACTTCAATGGCATCATACTTAGGGTTCATACTGGACTTATAGCTAGATTCATGCTCCTCATCTATTATAATGAGCCCCAACCTTTTAAATGGTGCAAATATGGCTGACCTTGCACCTACAACTATATCTACTTTACCATCTTTTATCTTTCGCCATTCATCGAACCTTTCCCCTAGAGATAATCTACTATGTAAAACGGCAACCCTATTTTTAAATCTTCCTGCAAACCTTTCTACTGTTTGGGGCGTTAATGATATCTCTGGTACCAAGACTATACTTTGTTTATTTTCTTCTAACATTTTATCTATAAGTCCAAGATAAATTTCTGTTTTACCACTACCTGTAACTCCATGTATAAGAAATTTATTTTCATTTTTCCCCCGAACATCTGAATATATCTCCTCTATACAATTTTTCTGTGCTTCATTTAATTTTACTCTATTATACTCAGGGATTTTTTTTGATATGGCATTTCTTTTTACTTCTTTATCAATTATCTTTATATAACCCTTTTTTTCTAGAGACTTAACAGTTGATAAACTAGTTGATAAAGCCTTCTTTACCTCTGATAATAATACCTCTTGTTTATCTTCTAGATATTCTATTATTTCTTTTTGTTTAAATGCATTATCACTTATTTTCTGTAATATAATATCCATTTCATTGGTGTTAAATAACTTTACAATACATTTTTGATATCTTTTATTTACATCTGAGGTTATCTTCTCATATATTTCTATTATACCCCTCTCTTCTAGATTATTTAAAGATTTATTAATATTACTAATATTAATATTTTTCTTTACCTCAGTTATATCACTATCACCATTTTCACAAAGATATCCAACTATCTTTTTTTCGTTATCCGAAGAGAGAGTTTTAATAAAAGAATACTCAATTCCCTTTTTCATTTTAATATATCTTTTAATTTTTTTTGTTATTCCCGAAGGCATTATTGTTTTAAATACATCTATATACTGACATAGATATTTATTCTTCATCCAAATCCCAAGTCTCAATAGATTTTCTGACAGTATTGGTACGTCATCTATTATAGCTTCTATAGCTTTTAGTTTATTTTTCTCTATACCACAATTTTTTTTAATATTTATTATTATACCCTCTAATTTTCTATTTCCCCTACCAAAGGGAACTATCACCCTAGTTCCTAACTTTATCTCTTCAATATATTTATCTGGTACAATATATGTATATACCCTATCTGTATTTCTACTTTTATTATCTACTATTATTTCTACCATTAATCTGTTCTTCATTGCTATCAACCTTTCAAAATTTCCAGTCCTTAGAATAAATAATATATTTCCTAAATATATATTATATCAAAATAAATATCATATATATAGACCGTGGAATAAAAAAACTAGATATAAGTCAAATACTTAACTTATATCTAGCTAACCATCATTTTAAATGGGATTGCACCTTATTAATTATCACTTTAGCAAGTTCTGATTTTGTCATTTTGGGATAATTATCTATGTCACCTTTTCTATTGATAATAGTTGCCATATTATGATTGCTTATAAAGCCTACATCCTTTTTAGAGATGTCATTTGCTACAATAAAATCTAGATTTTTCTTTTTAATTTTATTTTTTGCATTTTCTATTATATTATCTGTTTCAGCTGCAAATCCTACTAAAATTTTATCCCCTTTATTTTTACCTATCTCAAATAAAATATCAGAATTTCTTACAAACTCAAGTTCCATATTACCATCATTTTTCTTTATTTTAGATTTACTAAATTCCTTGGGTTTATAGTCAAGTGGTGCCGCTGCTTTAATTAAGACATCACTTTCTTCTAGATTATCCTTTATGACCATGAGCATTTCTTCGGTTGTAGTAACATCTATTACTTTCACTCCACTGGGTTTTTCTAAGTTTGTAGGTCCAGATACCAATATAACCTCTGCTCCTTTGTTCTTTGCTTCCTCTGCTATGGCATATCCCATTTTACCACTGGAACGATTAGTAATATATCTTACAGGGTCTATTGCTTCAATTGTTGGACCTGCAGTAACAAGTATTTTTCTACCTTCCAATTCATTACTTATTAAACTTTTTGTTACATAGTCAGCTATATCTTCTGGCTGAGCCATTTTACCTTCCCCATAATCTCCACAAGCCAATCTTCCACTGGCGGGCTTTATAAATTCATAACCTAATTTTTTCAGTTTTTTCACATTTTCCTTAAAAATGGGGTTAGTATACATATTCGTGTTCATAGCCGGTGCAAATACCACCTTGGCTTTTGTTGCCATAATAGTAGTAGTCAACATATCATCGGCTATTCCATTTGCTACTTTTCCAATTACATTGGCTGTAGCAGGTGCTACTAAAAATAAATCTGCTTTCTGGGCAAGGGATATATGCTCTACATCCCAAGTTTTAGGCTCTTCAAACATATCCACTGTAACATAATTTTGGGATAATGACTGAAACGTAAGGGGTGTCACAAACTTAGCAGCAGAATTGGTCATTACAACATTTATATTGGCAGATTTTTTCCTAAGTCTACTTACAATATCAACCGCCTTATAGGCTGCTATTCCCCCTGTAATTCCCATAACTATATTTTTACCTTTTAGCATTAGATCACCCCATTATTCATTCTCTAAAGGTTCTTCTCTATAATAAGAAAGTTTATCTTTAGCTATTTCCTCTATAGCTATTGAAACCGGCTTAGATGAATTTGCTTTTACATCTGTTTCTGCTCCATCTACTAATTGTCTAGCCCTTTTCGAAGCCATCATCACTAAAGTATATCTACTATCCGATTTTTGCAGTAATTTATTTATTGATGGGTATAACATAATATTCGGCCTCCTTTAAATTGTTTATATATTATAATTTTCCCTACTAACCTTACATTTCTCTGCAGTGATAATACATTTAATCTTTTCAACTGCTAATTCTAACTTATCATTTATTATTCCATAATCATATTTATTAATAAATTTCATTTCTTCATAGGCATTATTAAATCTTGTTTCTATAGAGTCTTCTGTCTCTGTTCCTCTACCTATAATTCTGTTTTTCAATTCTTCCATAGAAGGTGGTACCACAAATATAAAAACTCCATGGGGATATTCATCTTTTACTTTTAATGCACCTTGAATATCTATCTCTAATAAGATATTTTTCCCTAACTCTAACTTTTCTAAAACATTTTTCTTAGGAGTTCCATAATAATTACCATGAACCTGTGCATATTCTAAGAAATTATCCCTGTCTATCATGTCTTTAAATTCTTCTTTAGTTTTATAATAGTAATTCACACCATCAATTTCCCCTTCCCGAGGTTCCCTTGTGGTGGCTGATACCGATACTTCTATATCATTAAAGTCCTTTAATAACTCCTTACAAATAGTTCCTTTTCCAACTCCCGATGGCCCCGATATAACTATAAGTAGTCCTTTATCCATTTACTTCCCTCTTTCTATTTTATTATCCTTCTATCTCCTCTTCTTTATCCTCTAGTCTATGGGCAACAGTCTCAGGTTGTACTGCAGATAAGATAATATGGTCACTATCTGTAACAACTACAGCTCTTGTTCTCCTACCGTATGTAGCATCAATTAACATGCCCCGCTCTCTGGCTTCTTGTATTATTCTTTTTATTGGTGCAGATTCTGGACTAACTATTGCTACAATTCTATTTGCAGATACTATATTGCCAAAACCTATATTAATCAATTTAATTCCCATAAAAGGCCTCCTTCTTACTCAATATTTTGAACCTGTTCTCTGATTTTTTCCAGTTCGCTTTTTATATCTACTACACAATTAGTAATGCTAACATCACTTGATTTGGCCCCTATAGTATTGGCCTCCCTATTCATTTCTTGAACTAAAAAGTCTAACTTTCTTCCCACTGAGCCCTCTGACTCTAGGATCTTATTTAGTTGATTTATATGACTATATAACCTTACTAGTTCTTCATTTATATTACTTTTATCTGCAAATATGGCAACTTCATTGGCTAGTCTACCTTCATCTATCTCATACTTATCATCCAATAACTCATCTATTCTATTAGTAAGTTTATCTTTATATTCTTCTATTACTTTTGTAGATCTAGCTTCAATATCTTTAATAATTTTTTGTATTTCGGCTCCCCTTGTTTTTATATCCTGTGATAATTCTTTACCTTCAGAAACTCTCATTTCTATCATTTTTTCTAGAGCTTCTTCAATAGACAACTTCAGACAAGTCCATACTTTCTCTTCATCCTCTTCTGATTTTTCTACCTTTAGTATATCAGGAAAAGTTGATATTAATTCCATAGAAATATGGTCCATTATTTTTAATTCATTGGATAATGCTTCCAGCGATTCTCTGTAGGCTTTAGCAAGGGGGAGGTCAACCTTTACATCTACACTACCTTCTCCTATATAATCTAAATTAATATATATTTCTATTCTTCCCCTTTTTATTTTACTTTTTACTAGTTTTTTTATTTTTTCCTCTAGATAATTTAGATGCTTAGGCATCCTTACTATAATATCATTATATCTATGATTTAACGATTTAATTTCTACAGTGAATTGTCTTTTATCGTCTCTATTTTCACCTCTTCCAAAGCCTGTCATGCTTCTTATCATATTACTCATCCTTTCTGAGTTATTATAATTAATTAACTTATAACTTACACTTTTTCAATTAAATTCTGAACTAGTATTTTCAGTTGGAGAAAACCTTTATTAAAAAAAAATGAAGCCTTAGAATAGATTTGAAGCTACATTTTAAAATTGAAAGTTAATAATAATTATGTTCATATATTAGGATATCATACTTCCTACAAAATTTCTCTAGTTTGTTACATTTTCTTAACAATTTATTTTTATTTTTTAGTAATAGCTTTATATTTTGCATCTAAAGTGTTATACTTTATTACAACTAATCTTTGATTTAAGCTATTTTTATAAGTATTAGCCTTTCTTAAATATATTATTTAGTAATGGAGGAATTTTTATGTCATTAGATGGAATCGTAGTTAAATCTATTGTAAATGAATTGGAAAATACCATTTTGAATGGTAAAATAGATAAAATATATCAACCTGAAGAAGATGAAATTTTAATTAACTTAAGAAGCAAAGGTAACAATGTAAGGTTATTAATGTCTGCCAGTAGTAATAATCCTAGAATTTATTTAACTGAAAATAAAAAATCTAATCCCATTAAACCCCCTATGTTTTGTATGTTGCTTAGGAAACATCTTCAAGGTGGTAGGATAATTGCTATAAAGCAGCCTTTATTAGAAAGAATTATTAATATTGAAATAGAAAGTTTAGATGAGCTTGGGGTAATGTCCACAAAAGAGCTTATAATAGAAATAATGGGTAGACATAGTAATATTATTTTGCTAGAACAGGACTCTAAAAAAGTAATAGACTCTATAAAGAGAATTACTCCAGATATAAGTAGGGTGAGACAAATAATGCCCGGTTCTATATATAAACTCCCTCCTTCTCAAGATAAATTAAATCCACTGTTTATAAACAAAGAACAGTTGATAGATAAAATTAATAATACCAATGAGGGAACTGAAATATATAAGTTTATATATAAAACATATATGGGAATCAGTCCTTTAATAGCCAGAGAAATATGCCAACGGGCAGGACTCAATTCAAATCTTAAATTGGGGGGGTTAAGTGAGCATAACAGAGAAAGTTTATTTATTTCTTTCAATAATGTTATAGACAACATTAACTTTAATAGATATGAGCCCACTATGGTAATTGATGAAGAAAATAGTAAAGCTCTGGGCTTTTCCGTTATAGATATAACCCAATATGGAGACATGAAAAAGATACACTTTGATTCTGTTAGTAAAGTATTAGAAGAATATTTTACTACTAGGGATAAATTAGACAGGATTAAACAGAAGTCCATAGACTTAAGAAAAGTAATAAATACAAATCTAGATAGGGCAAAGAAAAAAATAGCTAAACAAAAACAAGAACTAATAAATGCTGAAAAAAGGGAAAAGTATAAAATATATGGGGATTTAATAACAGCCAATATATATAGGATTGAAAAGGGGCAAGAAAAAGTAAATGTGCAAAATTTTTATAGTGAAGAACAAGAAGAAATAGAAATTAGACTAGATAATAGACTAACACCTTCACAAAATGCTCAAAAATATTATAAGAGATATAATAAACTTAAAAATGCCCACAAATTGGTGGCCAAACAAATTGAATTTACAAAACAAGAAATAGACTACTTAGAACATATTTTAGTAAGTATAGATAATTGTACTGAAGTAAAGGAATTAGATGAAATAAAAGAGGAATTAGCTAAAGAGGGTTATATTAAAGCTAGGAGTAAGAATAAGAAGAAAAATAAAAAATCCACAGAATCTACCCCTAGACATTATATATCCTCAGATGGCTATGATATATATATTGGTAAGAATAATAAACAAAACGACTACCTTACCCTTAAGTTTGCCAGTAAAGATGATATTTGGCTTCATACCAAGGATATCCCTGGCTCTCATGTTATAATAAAAACTAAAGGTGGAGAGGTTCCAGAAACAACATTGGATGAGGCTGCATTGTTAGCTGCATATTATAGTAAAGGTAAAATGTCCAGTAATGTTCCTGTGGACTATACAGAAAGAAAAAATGTAAGAAAACCAAATGGAGCAAAACTTGGTATGGTTATTTATGATAATAATAATACTTTATATGTTACTCCTAGAGTAAGTGAGATAAATAAGATTAAAATAGCTGAAGATTAAATAAGACTGAGACCTATAGGTCTCAGTCTTATTTAATATCCTTTTTGTTTATATAAACTATACTTCCTATAGTAAACACAATAAATATACCAAACATAGATATAATAGATTTTAATAAATTAAAATCCACTTTTGTACCTACTCCTGAAAACGGTAAATCAAATACATTTATGATGACCATATGGGGTCCCATCCATGGAAATATATTAATATATTCAGTTTGTGCTATAAATAATCCAACCATTAATGCAACTATCATTGATATTACAACAGGTATATAGTTTTTAACAACTAAAGTTATAAACATTACAAAGGGGGTTAATAAGAAAGATAATATTCCAAATGAAGTATAAATTTTAATAATTTTTAAAACCTCACTAAGACCTAAACCTTCAAATCTTCCTATAAAACTTAACAATAAACTTATAATTAATGAAATATACATAAATGATACTATCCATAACAATATTATTATCATTTTAGATATTATATATTTAGATCTACTTATAGATATAGACAATATGTTTTTAAGTGTATCCTCATCATATTCTCTATTGAAAATATAACTTGTAACTAGTCCAAAACTAATAGTTCCAAGGAACATTCCCATCATTATTATATTTCCATAACCTAATGATTCAAAGTTCCCAATATAATTAGGTATATTATATTGTTTATGTAATTCTGCGATAAAGAGTATTAGTGGTATTATAGCACTACCTAATATACTAAGTAGCAATATTTTAGACCTTTTTAATTTTAATATTTCAGTATATATTAAGCTAGTCAATTCTATCCCCTCCAGTTAATTTTAAAAAATAGTCTTCTAAATTATCTTCACTCAGTTTTAACTTAGATACTAGAATGTCATTATCATTGAATAACTTATTTATATGTTCAATCTTCTCTAGGTCAGAATAAACTCTTATACTTCTATTCTCATGAACATCATAGTCTTTTATATTAAGTTTTCTTTCCAATAACATAGTTGCTCTACCGTCATCTGATACAACAACCTCTACATACCTCTTATTTTTCTTTCTCAATTCATCAAATGTAATCTCTTCTAATAACTTTCCTTTATGTATTATTCCTATAGTTGTTGCCAATTGTTGTACTTCACTTAGTATGTGGCTGGACATAAGTATAGTTATCTTTCTTTTTTCTGCCAATTCCTTTATCATCTTTCTTACTTCTTTAATTCCGCCAGGGTCCAGGCCATTGGTTGGTTCATCTAGTATTAAAAGCTCAGGATTGTGTAGTATGGCCCTTGCTATACCTAATCGCTGTTTCATTCCTAAAGAGTAATTCTTTACGAGTTTATTTCTTGCATCTAACAATCCTACATTCTCTAAAGTTTCTTCTACAACATGGTTACTTTGAACCCCTAATAACTTCTTATTAATTTTTAAATTCTCTACTGCTGTCAAATTTCCATAAAAACCTGGAACTTCAATTAGTGACCCTATCCTTGGTAATATATACTTTTTATTAGATTTAAAGTCCCTACCAAATATACTAAAGCTACCTCTAGTTGGTTTTGCTAACCCTAATAACATTCTAAGAGTTGTAGTTTTTCCTGCTCCATTTAAGCCTAAAAATCCGTATATACCCCCTTTTTCTATATTCATATTTACATTATCAACTACTTTTTCGGTTCCATATTGTTTTGTAAGATTATGAGTATTAATTATAGTTTCCATTTCGCTACCTCCTTAGCTAGTCTCTATATAATATAATAGTCTATTAAGTTTACAAGGGGCTTAATGAAATCTTACAATTTTCTTAAATCCATATATAGCAAGCTGGGGGATTACAAATCCCCCAGCAACAATAAGAAGGTCATTCTATCTTTTTTTTAGTTCAAAGCTAAAAGTCGTTTTCTCATAGGGTATACTTTCCACCCATATTTTCCCTTTATTTA
The DNA here is from genome assembly GCF_037577855.1 of Dethiothermospora halolimnae. NCBI lineage: Bacteria > Bacillati > Bacillota > Tissierellia > Tissierellales > Thermohalobacteraceae > Dethiothermospora > Dethiothermospora halolimnae. The sequence continues at coordinate 19,962 of NZ_JBAKFX010000049.1, forward strand.
ATTCTATAAGCTTTTTTGATACAGCTAAACCGAGACCATTATTTTTTGAGACTTTCCTAGAGCTGTCTGCCCTATAAAGTCTATCAAATACATAATTAATATCTTCATTATTTATTCCCTTTCCTTTATCCCAAATATTTACTATAACCTTATCTTCAAACTCTATAACTTCAACTCCTGTTTCTTCCCCATCTTTTCCATGTATAATAGAATTTTTAAGTATATTATTTAATACTCTTACTATACTAGTTCTATCTACCAATACATTTAATGGCTTTTCAGGTATATCTACTTTAAGGTTTATATCATTATTTTTTATAGAAGGTAAAAATCCTATTAAACATTCCCTAACTATTTCTGATAAATTATGCCTTTCAAAATTCATAGGTGTTTCTCCTGCATCTAATTTAGCCATTTCAAAAATATTATCTATCATTTGTTTTAAATCTTTAGACTTTTTAAGTACTATGTCAATGTATTCTTCCCTTTCTTTCTCATCCTCATAGACCCCATCCTTTATAGCATCTATATACCCTATTATAGATGTTAGAGGTGTCCGTATATCATGGGACATATTAGACAAAAGCTGTTTTCTTGTATTTTCCAGTTCTATCTTTTCTATCCGTTCTTTTTGTAACTTTTCAATAATTAAGTTAACTTCTTTTGCTAAGTCACATATAAAGCTATTACCATCAATATGTATTCTAGCATTTAAATTATCATCTAATATTTCTTTACTACTATCTATAATATTGTAGACCTCTTTATTAATTCTTTTAATAAAATATATGATTATAATAAATAATACAATTATTATAAAACTAAAAATATTATTACAAAAACTGTTTATATTACCAAATTGAAAAATAGATTGGGACATCACTAATCTTCCACCAACAGCTATAGTTATTCCCACTAAACATAAAAACACTATAATTTTATCCTTCTTCATAGCATCATTCCTCTGTAAATTTATAACCTATTCCCCAAACTGTCTGTATAAGTTTAGGTTCTTTAGGATTGTCTTCAATCTTTTTTCTAAGCCTTCTTATATGAACCATAACAGTATTATCATCTTCATAATAATTATCGCCCCAGACGTTTCTAAATATTTGCGCCTTGGTAAATACCTGCTTTGGATTATTTATAAAAAATTTAAGAAGCTTAAATTCTATAGCCGTTAATTTAACAGGTTCACTATTAATATAAACACAATAGCTATCAAAGTCTATTTTTATCTTTCCTATTTCTTTATATCTATCTTCTTTATATTCCCCCTTTGCTCCTATAACATAATACCTTCGTAAATGAGCCTTTACCCTAGCTACTACTTCATTTATACTGAAGGGCTTAGTAATATAATCGTCAGCCCCTATGCTTAATCCTAACACCTTATCTATCTCGCTATCCTTAGCGGTGAGCATAAGTATGAGAGCGCTAACTCGATCCCTTATACGTCTACATACTTCTATTCCATCAACCTTTGGCATCATAAGATCTAAAACTATTAAACTATATTTGTTATTAGTTATAAGATCTATAGCCTCCTGACCATGGGATGCTGTATCAACTTCATATCCTTCCCGCTCTAAATAACGCTTTAGTAATTTCTGTATCTCAACTTCATCGTCCGCCACTAATATTTTTATATCTTCCATCTTTTACCACCTTATATTATATTTTTTATAAGTATTATAACATAAAAACTGGTCTGGACATATCCAGACCTAGATAAAATTAACTCAATTTTAATTTCTTAAATAAATATGGAGCTACTAAAGTAACCCATATTCCCAGTATCAGATATCTTATATATATATACATTGTTCCTAAAGGAAAAATATATTTTAACCCAACTTGTAATATAAGAAATCCTACTATACCTACCATATATTTAGCTATCTGACTACTTAACTTTGCTCTTTCATTAAACCTTATATGGTTATCTTCTATCACATAACCTATTAAAGCTCCCATCATTAATGGCAGTAACTTTATGGTGTTCTCATCATAATAAACCATTAATAAAATATTTGGTATAATTATAGCTAATATTATGGTAAAAATATAATTCAACTTCATAGTGGACACTTTTCTAATTATAAAGTCACTTATAAAAGCGACAAATATAGCTATAATAAATCCTCCTAAAATATCCACTGGCCAGTGCACCCTAAGATATAGCCTTGAAAATGCTACTAACACTATAGTTAACCAGCCTATTATATAAAGAGCTTTATTTTTTACTTGATACATTAAATACAACCAAAATGTACTACTCATTTGGGTATGCCCACTGGGAAATGAATATCCAGGGGCCGATTTAGTATATAGTGAACTTATCTTTTCATTGTATATAGGCCTTTGAGTCTGAAATAAGTCCTTTAACCCACTATTAACATAAGCAGAAATCATAGTGACTACAAAAAGTCTTATCCCTAGCTTTTTGTTTATACACCAAAATACTAATGTCATAATAAGCACATAGAAAACTTCACTACCTAGATTAGTTATAAATATAAATATTTTATCTAATATTGGATTGCTTATTTCCTGTAAAAACAATAGAAAATCTAGTTGCATAAAATCCTCCCTTTAAATTTCTTTTACCCTATATATATTTTCTATAACATGGTTTAATTCCCTTCTTTTTTTGAAATGTAGGGTAGAACAAAGAAGCGCCGTTGGCGCTTCTTTGTTCTAGTCAGGGTGCAAGGTGCAAAGAGCAGGGAGTTTGGGGGATTACGAATCCCCCAACAACAGATTTTGCAGCATGGAATAAATTCTACTCTACCTTTCAAAATGATGTTTTATTTCTGTTCGTCGGACAGGGCGTGCCCTGTCCCTATGCTTTTATATTTCTTCTTTATTTCTAAGCTCCTACATAATAAAATTTTACGACCATCGGGAGTAAAATCTCCTTACCTATTCTTTATTCTCTATTATTTATTCTTTATCTTTCCCCTCTCCTCTTTCCTCTATTTCTTAAAAGTCCTGCTTCCTGGCTTAACTACTTCCACTCTATCTTTACATAGTGGGCAATCTTCTTCTGTATATGTTTCTATGTCAAAATCTATTACCGATCTTAGTTCTTCATCAAACTTTGTATTTCCTTTACTTCTATTTACTATACTACCTACCCCTATTACTTCTCCACCACATTCTTTTATTACATCAATAACTTCTTTAACTGATCCTCCTGTGGTCACAACATCCTCTACCACAAGTACCCTCTGTCCTTTCTCTATATTAAAGCCCCTTCTTAATGTCATTTTTCCATTTTCTCTTTCCATAAATATATTTTTTATATTTAATTGTCTAGCCACTTCATATGCTAGTATAATTCCCCCTACAGCTGGTCCTACTATTAAGTCTATTTTTTCATCTTTAAACTTTTTTACTAACTCCTCTGTAATCTTCTTTGAATACTCAGGATACTGAAATAACTGGGCACATTGTAAATACTGTTTAGAGTGTCTACCTGATGTTAATTTAAAATGTCCATTTAATAATACACCTGCTTTTTCAAATATGTTTAATATCTCTTCCCTTTTCATTAAAATCTCCTCCTAATAAGTTTTTATTTTTCCTACTAATTTATTTACATCTGAAATATTATTTTTAGCTAAATATTCCCTTAGCTTATCTAGCATTTTCATTGTTATGGTTGGGTCCACAAAGTTTGCTGTTCCAACAGATACTGCCGATGCCCCTGCTAATAGAAATTCTATTATATCCTCTGCCGTCATTATGCCTCCCATCCCTATGATTGGTATATTAACAACTTGACTTACCTGCCATACCATTCTAAGGGCCACGGGCTTTATGGCTGGTCCCGATAGACCTCCAACATTATTTCTAAGTATTGGTCTTCTTGTATTTATATCAATTGCCATTCCCAATAAAGTATTTATTAGACTAATGCAATCTGCCCCACCCTTTTCTGCACTTACTGCTATTTCCTTTATATTCGTCACATTTGGAGATAACTTTACTATAAATGGTTTATCTAATTTCTTTCTTACTTCTTTAGTTATCTTATATACAACATCACTATCGGTTCCAAATGCTACTCCACCCTCTTTAACATTGGGACAGGATATATTCATTTCAACGGCATCACAATCGGTATCATTTATTATTTCAGCCATTTTACAATATTCTTCAATGGTATTTCCCGATATATTTGCTATTACTGTTACACCCTTTTTCTTAAGATAGGGGAGTTCTTCTTTTACAAAGTACTCTACTCCTGGATTTTCAAGACCCACACTATTTAGCATACCACCTGGAGTTTCTGCAATACGTGGAGCCTTATTTCCCTTTCTAGGCTTAAGGGTCAATCCCTTTACCATTATTCCCCCTAGCTTTGATATATCCATAAATTCTTCAAACTCTCTTCCAAAACCATAGGTTCCCGATGCCGTCATTATTGGGTTTTTCAGTTTCAGTTCTCCTATATTTACTTCCATGTTTATACTTTTAGTCATCTATTATCACCTCATTACTCCAAAATACCGGTCCATCCACACATACTTTTTTCATACTTCCATCTGCTATTTCTATAGAACATCCTAAGCATGCACCTATTCCACAGGCCATTCTTTCTTCTAGGGAAACTTGGCACTTTACATTATGTTTCTTAGCTAAATCCATAACTTTTTTTATCATAGGCTTAGGACCACATGTAAAGATGATATCGAAATCTATTTTTTCTATATCTTTTTCAAATAAGTCGGTTACAAAACCTTTATAACCTTCCCTTCCTGTCGTAGTTGATATTATGTTTTTTTTACTATACTTGTCTATCTCTCTATTTAAATAGGGATTATCATTATATCCCAAATATGTGTATATATTATTATCTTTAAGAGCCTTAGCAAGCTCAAGTAATGGGGCTATTCCAATACCTCCTCCTACTATGGCAATATTTTTATTTTTATAATCAGTATCAAAGCCAGTACCTATAGGTCCTAATACATTCATTTGGTCTTTCACCTTCAAGTTAGCCATAGCTTTTGTTCCTTTACCTATAACTTTATAGTATATTACCACTTTATCTTCTTCTTTTTTTATTTCATTGATACTTATAGGTCTTCTTAATATAGGTTCGTTAAATTCATTTACTTTAACTTGTAAAAACTGACCTGGATAACTTGTTTTTGCTATATTTTTACTTATAAACTCCATAACATAGATATCTTCAACTATATTTTCATTTTTTGTTATTACAACATCTTCTATGAATTTCATAAAATCACCTCTACCAAGCTATTTTATTTACTTTTTTAAGGGCAGTAACTATATCATCCCTCATATCTATTGCTGCCTGCCTTACTGCTAAATGGGAATCTTTTCCATTATATTTATCTTTGTACTTTTCCTTCTTATGGGCACCTATTATTCCCCTTGAAGAATTAACTATAGCACCTAAACCATCTTCATTGAAGCAGTTTACAACATCATCAGCTGTTCCCCCTTGGGCTCCATATCCTGGAACTAAAAAGTATGATTTATCCATTATTTTTCTCAATGACTTCATTTCCTCTGGATAGGTTGCACCAACAACAGCTCCCACTGAACTATACCCATACTTTCCAATATAATTTTTTCCCCAATCATTTATTAATTCTCCCATTATTTCATATATCTTTTTATTTTTTATTTCTATGTCCTGTAAATCCTTAGAAGACTTATTTGATGTTTTTGCTAGTATAAATACTCCTTTATTTTCATTGCAGTATTCAGTAAATGGTGCTATAGAATCCTCCCCAAGATATGGATTTAGAGTTACACTATCGATGTCTCCAAAACCTCCTCCTAAATGAGCCTTTGCATAAGCTTTAGCTGTTGACCCTATATCCCCTCTTTTTATATCTGCAATAATCAATAAGCCTTTTTCTTTTGCATAATCCACTGTTTCCTTAAATACTTTAAGTCCCTCTATACCATAACTTTCATAAAATGCTATTTGTGGTTTTATACATGGTACTATGTCTTCTATATTATCTATAATTATTTTATTATACTCTAATATTGCTTTTATCTCTGCTAAGTTTTTATCAGTGTATTCTTTTTCATATTTTTCTATAATGAAATTTGGTACAAGGTTAATCCTTGGGTCTAATCCTACTACTGATGGATTTTTCTTTTCCTTTATTTTTTCAATTAAATTATCTACAAACATTTTATTACCCCCTATAAACAATTTTTCCATTAACCAATGTATATTTTACTTTACTTTTTAATTTATCTCCTATAAAAGGAGTATTTTTTCCCTTTGACACCATATCTTCTTCCTTTAAGATATATTCCTCATCCAAATCTATAACAGTTAAATCAGCTGTATTTCCCTTAGCTATATGTCCACCTTCAATTCCTATTATTTCCCTTGGTTTTGTACTCATTAGTTCAACTAATTTAAATATGTCGATAATGCCCTTATCAACAAGTTCCCTGATAGCCAAAGGTAATGCCAGTTCTATTCCTGATAAGCCAAAAGGGGCCTTATCTAGACTAAGCTGTTTCTCATCCATTGAATGGGGAGCATGGTCTGTGGCTATTATATCTATTGTCCCATCTTTAATGCCTTGAATTATTTCTTTTACATCTTCATCTGTTCTTAATGGTGGGTTAACTTTCCCTATGGCTCCTTTTTCCAATACAACCTTTTCTGTTATGGCAAAATGATGGGGAGTAACTTCACATGTAACTTTAATCCCTTCTTTTTTAGCTTTTCTTATCATCTCCACCGATTCCTTTGTACTTATATGGCATATGTGGATAGGTTTATCTAGTCTCTTTGCTATCTCTATATCCCTTTCTATCATTTTATTTTCTGCTTCCCTTGATATACCTTTTAATTTTAGCTTTTCTGAAATCATTCCTTCATTTATACACCCATCATTAACATAGTTTTCATCTTCACTATGGATTAATATTGGTATCCCTAAATCCCTTGCTTTCTTCATTGCCTTTTCCATTATTTCTTTATCCATAATAGGTTTCCCATCATCTGATATTGCATAAATGCCTTCTTTAAACATTTCTTCTATTTCAGTAAGCATTAAGCCCTCTTCTTTCTCTGTTACTGCCCCTATTGGTAATACCTTAATAATACTATCTTTGTCTATTATACTTTTAAGTATCTTTAAATTATCTACACTATCTATAACTGGTTTAGTATTTGGCATAACGGCTACAGATGTAAATCCTCCCTTTGCAGCAGCCATTGAACCAGTTTTTATTGTCTCTTTATACTCATACCCCGGTTCCCTGAAATGAACATGTATATCAACAAATCCTGGAGCAATATATTTCCCTGATATATCTATTACTTCTATATTATCCACTTCTATATTGTCATCAATTTCTTCTATCAATCCATCTTTTATCAATACGTCGGAACCTTTGATTTCTTTATTGTTTACATCTATAATAAAACCATTTTTTAATATTAATTCCATTTTGCACCTCCCAATTCCACTATTATTTTCTAAAAAAAGAGTAGCATAAATTTATGCTACTCAAATTATTCATTTTCAGGTAAAAGTTTATTTATAATAACTCCTATTAGTGCTGCTAAGCTTAAACCTATCATTTGAATATTGTCAGTTATACTAATCCCTATCTTAGTATTTTTTATGGCAACAAACTCCTGTGGAAGATCTATTCCTTGATTCATTATATCGTTAATCACCTGTTGCTTTCCATTTAAGAACTCTGTTCCTATACCAACAACTAAGATAAGGGAAATAATTATTAAATTTCTATTATTTGAATAGTTTATATCTGAATTTGCAAGGGTTCTTATTCCAACACTGGCTATCATACCAAATAGTATTATACTAACTCCCCCCATTACAGATTGGGGTATGGTTTGTAAAACCGCTCCTACCTTCCCTATAAAGCTAAGTCCTATTGCCATACAAGCTGCTATTCTTAATATAGAAGGATCATAGTTTTTAGTTACTGCTAGTACACTGGTATTTTCTCCATATGTTGTATTTGGAGGTCCTCCTATTAAACCTGCAAATAATGTGGCTAGTCCATCACCTAGTAAAGTTCTATTTAAACCTGGATCCTTTATAAAGTTCTTTCCTACCACTGAACCGTTGGTAGTAATGTCCCCTATATGTTCCATAAATACTGCCAATACTATAGGGGCAATCATGGCTATGGCTCCTATGCTAAACTTAGGTAAAGTGAAGCTAGGTATTGCAAGCATACTTGCACTGTTTATAGCATCATAATTAACCTCTCCCATTATAGCTGCAACAGTATATCCAACCACAACTCCACATAATATTGGTATTACCTTAAATAATCCCTTTCCAAATATGGAAAATATCATAACCGTAATTATAACTATAAAGGCTATTAACCAGTTTGTTGATGCCATACTTATTGCCGTTGGACTCAATGTAAGTCCTATTACTATAATCATTGGTCCAGTAACCACTGGTGGAAAAAAGCTCTTGATTCTTTCAACTCCAAATACTGATATCAATAGGGACAATGCCAAGTATAAAGCCCCAGCAACCATTATTCCACCTTGAGCATATCTTAAATCTCCATATTGACTTGCCACTGCTCCTATTACTGGAATGAAGGCAAAACTAGAGCCTAGAAATGCAGGTACCTTCCCTTTAGTTACAAGGTGGAACAGTAATGTTCCACATCCTGCTGAAAATAATGCCACTGTTGCATTTAATCCAGTAATCATAGGTACCAATATTGTGGCCCCAAACATTGCAATAACATGCTGAAGCCCCATAATTCCTTTTCTTCCTGCTTCTTTTAATTGACTTGTTTCTTTTCCATACCTTGTCTCTGCTGATGTTGTTTTAAGCATAAAAATACCTCCTTATTTTTTGTAGGAGGGAGAATAATCTCCCCTTTTCAGCCTCACGGGACTGATTTAAAAGGTTACACTAATTCAGTTATTGTTACTTCATCTTTATCATCTATTTCTTTAAAACTAACATTTACTAACTCTTCTCTAGATGTGGGAACATTTTTCCCCACAAAATCAGGTCTAATAGGTAACTCCCTATGTCCCCTATCTATCAATACAGCAAGTTGTATTTTTTCTGGTCTTCCCTTATCCACTAAAGCATCTAAAGCTGCTCTAGCTGTTCTTCCTGTATATAAAACATCATCTACTAAAACTATTATTTTACCTGTTATATCATAATGAAATTCTGTAGATTCAACTACAGGCTTATCATCAACTTCTGTTAAGTCATCTCTGTATAAGGTTATATCCAATGTTAAAACGGGTATTTCTACTCCTTCGAACTGCTGAATTTTTTTAGCTATTCTTTTAGCAAAGGGGATACCTCTAGTTTTTATCCCAACTAAAACAATATCGTCTACACCTTTATTTTTTTCAACTATCTCATGGGATATCCTAGTGATTGCCCTGCCAATGGACTTCTCATCTAATATATTAGACTTTGTTTTCATTTGTTATACCTCCTGCTGGTTAGGTTTTATATATAGAGTAGGAGGTAGATAATTAATTTATCTACCGGCCTCTCACACCACCGTACGTACCGTTCGGTATACGGCGGTTCACTAAGACAATCTGAATTTTTCATACTGTGAAGATAAACTTGTAA
>NZ_JBAKFX010000050.1:0-28245 GCF_037577855.1 Dethiothermospora halolimnae
AATTAATTCAACTATTTGCTTCTTAAATTCTTTAGTATACCTTTTACCTTTATTAGACATGATAATCCTCCAATTCAATTTTATTTATTATATCATGTCCGAGTTTTCACTGTCTAATTAAGTATAACCTATCCAGGTTGTAATGCAACTACCTTAAAAGACTTGTCTGAGAAGGGTGAATATATTATTTAAAAAGTATTTATGATTCTTTCGATTCTATGGACTTAAAAGATGATAAAAGAAAATTATTTGTAGAAATTGACACTTTGAACAATTGGACAAGTAAAAAATTAGATACTAAGGACAAGCCTGTGAAGAAAATGGAAAACTATATAAAAGGAATATCCACTATAGAAGAGTCATCACATAAGTTATATGGTTATTGTCTTTTAAATTTATCTGTGGATACAAATAATAAACAATCTAAAAATTTGATGGGAACCCTCAGGTCAAAAATGTCGGATTTAACTAAATCAAATACTATATTTCAGAAATGGTTATATTCAATTAATAACTTAGATAATGTAATTAAAAACTCGGACTACTTAAAAGAACATGAATTTTATATAAAAGAAAATTTAAGAAAAGGGACATACTCATTAAGTGAAGAAGAAGAAGTTGTCATATCAAAGCTGACTAATACTGGGACAGGTGCATGGTCAGAACTTCGTAATACATTAGTGTCAAACCTTATGTTTGATATAAACATAGATAATGAAGAGAAAAAGGTACCCTTATCAATTGTCAGGAAGCTGGCCTTTGATAAAGAGCCTATAAAAAGGGAAAAAGCTTATAAAGCAGAAATCAATGCTTATAAAAAAATAGAAGATTCTGTAGCGGCTGCACTAAATGTAGTTAAAGGACAATCATTAACAGTTTCTCAATTAAGGGGATATGATTCTCCATTAGATGCTACTTTAATAAATGCTAAAATGGATAAAAGCTCTTTAGATGCAATGTTTTCAGCTATTAAAGAGAGTTTACCTATATTTCATAAATATTTAAGAAAAAAGGCCCAAATTTTAAGATATAAAGATGGACTTCCTTTCTATGAGTTATCATCACCAATAATCGATAAAAAAGTTCACATGGAATATACATACAATGATGCAAAGGAATATATAGTAATAAAAAAACTTATTACCTAAAATATACTTAAAATTATAATTGAGTTAAAAGTTTCACTTTTTTTCATGTTTATTTTGCTACAAAAATAAAGTAGGCAAAATATAATGCTAAAAAATATAGACATTAAACCATATTTAGACAATTTTTGCATTAATATTATTGTATACTTGTGTAGTCAAGATAACAAAAAAAGGAGATGATATTATGAAAAAGGTGAAAAAAATTATTGTTTTAAGTTTAGTAATGTTTTTGTACATGTCTACTGTAGCTTTTACCAATCCTAAAGTAAGTAGTGGGGATAGCCATAAGATAGAAAATAAAACTACTTATACTGATCATCATATTCATATTATGAGTGAGGAATATTCTAAGTTTCATAAAAAGATACTTGGAAGTGACAAGTACTTTGGTACTCCGATAAAAGAAGTTTCAGGGGAGTCAATAATATCTTTATTAGATGAGGCTAATATAAATAGAGCTTTTGTTCTTTCAAATAGCTATATTCTTGGTATGAAGGGTGCAGAAGGAACCGATGAATATGAGGATGTAAAAAAAGAAAATAATTATGTTGCAATAGAAGTGTCTAAGTATCCCGATAGACTAATTGGTTTTTTTAGTGTCAACCCATTGAAAGATTATGCAATAAAAGAAGTGGATAGATGCTATGATGTTTTAAAATTATCAGGTTTAAAGTTACACTTTACAAACTCTGATGTGGACTTGAATAAACCTGAGCATCTAAAAAAAATAAAAAAACTTTTCTCCCATTGTGCTGAAAGAGATATTCCAATTTTATTGCACTATAAAAGTAGAAGTCCAGAATATGGGAAAAAAGATGCAGAGATTTTAATTAATGATATTATATCTAAAACTCCAAATTTAAAGTTACAAATTGCCCATTTAGGTGGTTGGGGTGGATTTGATAAGTCAACTAAAGAAGTATTTTCCACATTTATTAAAAAATATAATTCGAACTCTAACTTAAAAAAGAATAATATCTTTTTTGATTTATCAGGAATAGTTGTAACAGACCGAGAATATATGCCTGAAGCTTTGGAAATAACATCTGAAAAAGACCATAAAGAGATAGTGGAGATGTTGAGAGCCTGGGGATTAGATAATGTAGTATTTGGTTCGGACTATCAATATCAAACTACAAAGGGTTATCTTGAGTATTTAGAAAAATACCTACCCTTAACTGAAGAAGAGATTGAAAATATTTTAGATAATGACTTAACAAAAGTATTTTTTGAAAAAGATAATGGAGAGATAAGACATCCAGATTTTGAAAAGTTAAACAAATTGCTTAAAGAAGGTATTGATTATAATGCTCCTTTTAGTGCTGAATACTAATATAATAAAACTTATATATGAGGAAAACTTAACTATAAAAAGGGTCTATTCTTAGACTCTTTTTATAGTATAAGAAATATAGATTAAAACAATATAAGTTGATAAAATATAATTGACAAAGTTTTTATACAATAAAAAGGGGGTCAATCAAAATGTTAAATAGTAAAATATCAAAAGAATTAAAATTGCAACATAATCCAGTGGCGATTATATTTACAGATGAATTGCCGGAAAAAGTAAAGGAACTTAAGTCCTCTAAAGAATCCCACGGATGTTCATTATCGGCTCTAAGGGATGCAGCCAAAGGGGAAACTGTATATCTAAATAAAGAAACACCGGGGTGTAATGGCATGAAAGCGGGAATGGGATTTGTTGATGATATAAAGATACCAGGAGGTAGAGAGTACTTTCTCTCCTGTGGTAGGGGAGAGGGTTTTCCCGAGGGAGAAAAACTTAAGAAGACACCTGAAGTTGCTAAGTCTTATTATGATGGACTTCCAAAAGAGGTAATGAATAATGAATATGTCATATTTAAACCACTGGAAGGGTCAGATGAAGATAATATTTCTTTAGTTACATTTTTAGTGAATCCTGATCAATTATCGGCTTTAATAACCCTCCATGCTTATGACACAGGGTCAACTGATACAGCCTATATGCCCATGGCATCTGGTTGTTCCACAATAGTAAAACTACCATTAGCTGAAATGAAGAAAGATAACCCTAGAGCAATCATTGGGCTCGCTGACATTTGGGCTAGACCCTTATTTGATGGCAATATACTTGCCTTTACTGTGTCCTATAAACAGTATAAAAGAATGGAAAGTTATGCAAATGACTGCTTTTTCCAAGCGAAAACATGGAATGGAGTTAAGAATAGGTTAGTTTAAATTCACTTTAAACATTTTGGTAGAGAATTATTAGAAAAAAACACTACATTGAACTCCTATAATAACCTAAGGTATAATGTATATACAAGCAAGCAGCTGCATTGTATATTAAAGGAGAAGGGTGGAGTTTATTTATGAAAAAAACAGTAAATGAAAAACTAGTTGATTGGGCTATAGAAAAGATTAAAAAGGATTATAAAGATGATGTGGCATTACTAATAGGAAATAGTGCATATAAGTTGGAGAAAGATGCAGATGAATTTTCTTTAAGTTATTATATACCTACTACAGAAAAGGGATATGATTTGGCGAAAACCTTTATTATTGATGGTATAGGATATGACCTATTCCCAATCTCCTGGGATCGTATAGAAGATCTTGCAAATCTAAATAAAGATAATATTTCTTCACTAGGGGAAGGTAAGATATTGTATTATAGAAGTGAAGATGATAAGCAACACTTTTTAGAATTACAATCTAAATTACAAGAAAATTTACAAGATTCCGAATTTATGTTTAAAAAAGCTCTTGAAAAATTAAACATTGCCATGGAATTATATAAAACCATGATGTTTGAAGATACCCTTTATAAGGTGAGAAAAGCTTCAGGTTATATAGTGGATTATTTATCAATAGCTGTAGCAAATGTAAATCTAACATACTTTAAAAGTGGATTTAGTAACCAGCTTTCAGACTTATTAGATATGGAAAACCTTCCAGAAGGTTTTGTTAAGCTTTATAAAGAAATCATTAAGGCAAGTTCAAGCGAAGAACTGAAGAAGTTATGCTACAAGATGATTTACAGCACAAGACAATTTTTAAGTGATAAGAAAGAAAAAAAACAAAAAAAAGACTACAATAAAGACTTTAATGAATTAGCAAGCTGGTATCAAGAACTTTGTTATACATGGAGAAGAATATATGAGTTTTGTGATAACAATAATCCCGTTGAAGGGTTTATGTGGGGATGTTTTCTTCAATATGAACTTGATATTGTAAGGGAAGAGTTTCGACTTGAGGAAATGGATTTACTTAGCGCCTTTAATTCAGAGGATATGACAGATTATCGTGAGAAAGCTGAAACTTTAGAAAAACAGATGGTATCAATAATAGAGAAACATGGTGTAGTAATAGATGCTTATAGTTCTGTTGAAGACTTTCTAAAGAAAAATAAATAGAAGTTTGGTGTTGTACAATGAAATATAAAAAAGCATCCGACATATTACCCGATGAACTACTTAGAGAAGTACAAAAATATATTGAAGGAGAGACCCTTTATATTCCCAAGGAAAAGAAACGTAGAAAGTGGGGAGAACGTTCCGGTGCAAGAAAGTTCTTTAAAGAAAGAAATGAGGAAATAAGGAATAAGTTTTACCACAAAACTTCCTTAGAAGAATTAGCAGAGGAATATAACCTTTCTACTGAAACCATTAGAAAGATAGTATATAAATAGGTTTATATCAACATAGGTTGTGGATATTTAGATAGATATCTATAGCCTATGTTGACGTTATTTCATCACTGTTTCATGCTGTAAAATAAGGGTATCTAAAAAGTAGTAATACTTGTACAATAAACTGAATATTATAAAATATACTACTTAATGAGGAGATAACCTATGATAAAAAATAGCATAAGAAATAAGCTGATATTTTGGTTTATAATTATATCATTAATACCATTAATAATAGTCGGAGGTTTCGGTTTTTATAATACTAAAAGTGAAATTAGTAACAATCAATTGGAAAAAATAGATTTTTTCTTTAGAAACATTGATAGCAAGATAACTAAGTTCTTTATTAGTGGTGAGAAGGACATTAATCTAATAAAGGATATAATAGAAGGACAATTAGATAGAGAAGACTTTGATAGAAAAAACTTAAATTCCATTGAAAATATATACTATGATTTCATTAATAACAATGTCCAATATAGAGAAATTGCACTAATAGATGCTAATGGTTATGAGAAGGTAAAGGTACAAAGATATAATGGAGATATTAATATAATAGATGAAAATAATCTTAAATTGGAAAATGATAAGGATTACTTTAGTGAAATTAAGGATTTAGATAAAAAGAAAATATATATGTGGGATATAAGTTTGAAAGAGGAATATAACTCTACAAAGACTCCATATAATCCTACAGTAAAGATAGCTGCTCCAATATATTTAGAAAATAATAGTAGATGGTTTGTAAGCCTAGATGTGGATGTGAAATATATTTTAAGGGATATAGAAAATGTGAGACTTAATAATAATTTTGATAACTTTATGATTATAGATAAGAATGGACACTATATACTAAATTCATTTGGTGAAAAAGGGTGGGGAGCAAATAATAATTTAAATACAGGAGACAATTTAAAAGAAGACTATCCTAAACTTTATAAAAAAATATTAGACTCTAATGAATTTAATCAAGTTAATATAAATGATAATGTAATAACTTGGTATCCTGTTAAGTTGAAGGGTTTTGATAGCAAATTCACATTGCTTTTACAAGTGGCCAAAAGGGATTATTCCAAACCTCTGTATAAATTTAGAAATGTATTTTTCCTTCAGTTGTTTATATCTCTTATTATATTAATATTTTCTGGAATACTGGTATCTAGATATCTAAGCAAGCCCATATTAAAATTAGTAAAAGCAGTGACTAATATTAGCGAAGGTTCCTTCGATATATCAGTGGATATAAAAACTAAAGATGAACTTCAAATATTAGGAAAAGAAATAAATAATATGGCAATGAAGCTTAAAGATATGTATGCTAATATGGAGGAAAAAGTAAGGGAGAGAACCAAAGAACTAAGGAAGGTTAAAGATAATCTAGAGGAAATAGCTATAAAGGATCAGTTAACAGGGCTTTATAATAGACATTACTTTAATAACTATGTAGACTCTAAGCTAAAGAAGACCTGTAGTTGCAATAATCAGTGTGCAGTGTTTATAATAGATGTGGATGATTTTAAAGATATAAATGATAACTATGGTCATAATACGGGAGATGAAGTTCTTAAAGTGATTGGCGGTATCCTTAAATCTTCATCTAGGTCAAATGACAAAGTTATAAGATATGGTGGAGATGAATTTTTAGTTATATTATATAATGGCTCTGAAAAAGTGGCAGAAAAATATTTAAATAGAATTAAAAGTAATATAGATAAATGGAATGGGAAAACCGATATTATAGATGATTATGTTAGTGTCAGTGTAGGTTATAAGGTATATGATTGTAGTCAAGATATATCTGAGGTTATAAATCATGCGGATAAAATGATGTATAGTAATAAACAGAAAAAGAAGTAAATGGGTTGGGGGATTACGAATCCCCCAACAACAGGGTATGTTAAGTTGAGGGATTATGAATCCCCAAACAGCGGGATAACCAATAGAAAGCTAAAAAGAGAAGCGGAGCTCCGCTTCTCTTTTTAGCTTTCTATTGTATAAGTGAAAGGATAAACTGATTCTGCACTTTTACCAAGTCTACTGGCAAATTCCCTAGCATCTAACTCTTCAACAACACCATCATCTTTATAAACCTTCATATTCCATACTTCACCATTATCTTTTACAAGTAAATCTGCATTATAAGTTGAACCATCATCAAATGTGACTTTTCCTTTTTTCCAAGGCATAAAAACATCACTCCTTTTTATTTAGTTCATTATTAGTGTTCTCATAAAGTCAATAATTATTAGTTGCAATAAGTTACATTTGTAGAAAAAATAAAATATTAAAAAACTGTATTTTTTTCTACTATCCATTGACAAAATAAAAATAATAGATTAAGATAATAATCAAACACACAAAAACCGATAAGAATACACGGGATTAAAGAGGGGGATAATATGATAGACATATTAGATTTAAATAAAAGTTATGATGAAGTGGAAGTTTTAAAGAATATTAATCTACATATTAAAAAAGGAGAGTTCATTTCGTTAATCGGCCCCTCTGGTTGTGGTAAATCCACATTAATTAATATAATAGCTGGATTAGATCCAGCCAGTAGTGGACAAGTTCTATTGGATGGAAAAACAATTAAAGGGACAGATACCGATAGGATAATGGTTTTTCAAAGTGGAGCATTATTTCCTTGGCTAAGTGTTTATGATAATGTAAGCTTTGGACTTAAAAATGTTTGTAAAGATTCTAAAGAAATAAAAAGAAAAGTAGAGGATGTTCTTAGGAAGGTTCATCTATACAAATTTAGGGATAAATATCCCCATGAATTATCTGGGGGAATGAAACAGAGGGTTTCCATAGCAAGGAGTATTGTTATGGAGCCTAAGATATTACTTATGGACGAGCCTTTTTCTGCTCTAGATGAACAAACGAAAATGTTACTTCATAATGAACTACAGGAAATATGGCTTGAGACTAAAAACACAATAATATTTGTTACCCATAATATTAGAGAGGCAGTAAAGCTCTCCGATAGGGTTGTAATAATGGGAACTAGACCTGGATCTATAGTTGATGATATTAAGGTGGATATACCCCATCCTAGGGATACAACTAATAAGGACTTGTATTATATGGAGAAATTAGTTTTTAGTAAGTTGAAAAAAGAGATAGAAAAGGTTGCAAGAGAGGAGTTAGGTGATGGTTACAAATTTGAAAAGGATAGGTTTTCTAATGATAGCAATAATACTATGGGAGGTGGTATATAGATTACAAATTTGGCCTGAGTTTATGTTTCCATCACCATTTGATGTATTTAAAACTTTAAAGGATGGATTTTTAGATGGAACATATTCTATTGCACTATTGTTTAGTATTAAAAGATTATTGATAGGTTACTTTATTGCTGTAATCTTGGGTACTATAGTAGGTATTATTTTGGTAACAAATAAAACCTTAGATGATACATTTGGAACATTGATATTATCATTTCAATCGGTACCAAGTGTAGTTTGGTTACCCCTAGCATTACTTTGGTTTAAAATGGGGGAGCAGGCTATTATCTTTGTTGTAGTAATAGGTGGAATATGGAATATGATAATAAACTCATCCACCGGGATAAAAAATGTTGATCCAGTATTAATAAGGTGTGGTAAAAATCTAGGTTATAAAGGAATCAGCTTATTTACAAATATAATATTACCGGCCTCCATACCCTACATAATAACTGGAATGAGGTTGGCTTGGGCATTTTGTTGGAGGGCTTTAATGGCGGCGGAGATTTTAGGAACCGGTAGAGGTCTTGGACAAATATTAATGTGGGGAAGAGATATGGGTAATATGACCACTGTATTATCGGTAATGATTATAATTGCATTAACAGGACTTATAACTGATAACCTAGTTTTTAAAAAAGCTGAAAATAGGGTTTTTGAAAAATGGGGACTATCGAAATAAAGGGAGGAATTATAAAATGAAAAAAATTATTTTAGCAATGTTAGTTATATCTTTATTATTTATTACAGTAGCTTGCGGTAGTGATGAGAGTGATGATAATGAAATAAGTATCGGATATTTTCCAAATCTATCCCATGGACCGGCAATGGTTGGTATTGAAAAAGGATTTATAGAAGATGAGCTTAAAGATAATAGTATAGAAACTATGAATTTTCCAAATGGTTCATTATTTATGGATGCTTTATCCACAGGCCAAATAGACTTAGGTTATGTTGGACCGGGACCAGCTCTGAATAGATATCTACAAGGGGGAGAAGTGGTTTTAATTGGAAATAGTAGTAAGGGAGAAAATGTTTTAATAGCTAGAAAGGATGCTGATATAAATAGTATAAAGGATTTAGAAGGAAAGGTTGTAGCTACACCATCTACAGGTTGTACCCATGATTTACTTTTTAGAAAAATGCTTAAGGAAAATGGAATGGCAACAGAAGAAAATGGAGGTAAGGTTAAAAGGATACCTCAAAAGCCAGCAACTATGATTGGATTATTTCAACAAAAACAAATAGATGCAGCAGTTGTATCGGAACCTTGGGCATCTATGATGGAATCAGAGGGAATTGTAAAGGTTATTAAAGAGGCAAATGAGGTTCCATGGGAAGGAAAGTTACCGGCAACGGTTCTTGTGGCAAGTAAGGATTTTGTAGACTCAAATTCTAAAGCTTTAGAAAGCTTTTTAAATGCCCATGGGAAATCAATTGATTTCATCAATAATAATAGGGAAGAGACTATAGATATAATAGGAAAACAAATAAAGGAAATTACTAATCAAGAAATCGATAAAGGAATAATCAAGAATTCATTAGCTAGAGTAACCTTTGATTCTACGGTGGATAAAAATATCTTGCAAGAATTCGCAGATTTATCAAAGGAGTTAGGTTTTATAGAAGGTAGCTCAGATTTATCAGAACTATTTTGGGATAATTTAGAGTAATAGAAGATTAAGGGGTGATAAAATGATATTTAATAATATAACTGAATTGATAGGTAATACACCTATATTGAAACTAAATTCAATAGTATCTAAGAACTCAGCAGATGTTTTTTTAAAGCTAGAAAACCTTAATCCCAGTAAATCTGTTAAGGATAGGGCGGCATTAAATATGATATTAGAAGCTGAAAAGCAGGGTCTAATAAAACCAGGGGCCACAATAATTGAACCAAGTTCTGGAAATACCGGCATAGGATTAGCTATGGCGGCATCGGCAAAGGGGTATAAGTCTATTATAATAATGCCTGAAACAGCCACAACAGAGAGAGTAAATCTGCTTAAAGCCTATGGCGCAGAGGTTATTTTAACACCGGGAGAAAAATTAATGTCTGGTTCCATTGAAAAGGCAAAGGAATTATTAAACAAAATACCTAATAGTTTCATGCCAGATCAATTTAACAATATGTCTAATCCCGATGTTCATAAAAAGACAACGGCCCTTGAAATATTAGATGATATGGAGAATAGTTTAGATGCCTTTGTTGCAACTGCAGGAACAGGAGGTACCATAAGTGGTACAGGTGAAATTCTTAAGAAGCATATTCCAAGTTTAAAGATATATGTGGTTGAATCCGAGAACTCCCGGGTCATAGCTGGAGGAGAACCGGGACCCCATAAGATAGTAGGAACTGGTCCAGGATTTATTCCCAGTACTTTGGATAGGGATATATTTGATGATATAATTCATATAAGTGACAAAGATGCCATAAATACAACCAAACTGTTGGCACAGAAAGAAGGCGTGCTTTGTGGTATATCATCGGGGGCATCAACATACGTAGCATTAAAAATAGCAGAAAAACTAGGTCCTGGAAAAAAGGTATTGGCAATAGCCCCAGATACAGGTGAAAGATATTTAAGTATGGATATTATATAAAAATTAAATTATTTATTCACAGAATTTAGAATAAAAACATATAGTGTATTAAGATGATAAATATCTACTACTTAAAAGGAGGGCTTGAATATGGGCTACGGATATGGTGAAGGAGGAGACGAATTACTATTTTTCTTCTTGTTATTAATTGTAATATTCATACCTCTTTACGGAGGATATTAAAAGCTTAATACCATTAAAAATAGGGACCGATGTTTTGGTCCTTATTTTTATTAAAAAAATAAAACTTCATATTTCCTTCATAATTACTAATTATAATAATAACTACAAAGATTACTAAGTTTAACCTAGATGAAGGAAAGGAGAATGTATTATGATGGGACATGGAATGTTCATGGGGGAGGAATATTTGGATTATTAATAATCGGATTAATAATCTATTTAGTAGTTAGACCCAATAGTCATTCTACAAGTAGCTATAGAAGTAGTGATAGATCCCTTGAATTATTGAAAGAAAGATATGCAAAGGGAGAAATTAGTGATGAGGAATATGAGAGAAAGAAAAGAAATCTAAGAGATTAACAAAAGGAGGAATAATTTATGCACCATGGATTTAATATGATGGATCATATGTTTGGATATGGCTATTTAGGAGGAAATAGTTGGTGGTGGATGTTAGGGATAGGGTTACTTAAACTGGCTTTAGCCATTGTGGCAATAGTTTTAATAGTGAAATTAGTTAAAAAGGATAGATATAAAACTGATAACTACTATACATCAAAAAAAGCAGTTGAAGTTTTAAAGGAAAGATATGTACTGGGAGAAATAAGTGATGAAGAGTATGAAAGAAAATTAAAAGTATTGGATTCTTAAGGTTGATGGCCATTTCATTTTTATATGGAATGGTTATTTCTATGATTTAGTATATGTTATAATGGTTTTATAAATAGAGATAATAAGGAGCTTAATATGGGATATGAAAATAAAAATAAATATAAAGAACTTATGACTATTATAATCATGATAATTGTTATAACTCTTCTCCACTATTCAACCATTATGTCTAAGTGGGAACTTCATATTTTTTATAGAAGGTTATACTATATACCTATCATATTGGCAGCATTTAGATACAGGCTAAAGGGAGGAATTATTACATCGGTAGCAGTTAGTATACTATATGCTCCCCATCTTATACTATATATTAGAGGGATAAATATTACATCACTAAATCAATATTTTGAAATAATATTATTTATTACTATAGGTATTATTACAGGAAAATTGGTGGACTTACATTATAAAAAGGAAAAACTTCTAGAGAAAAAAATTGGAGAGATAACAAATTTACAAAATTATACTGAAAATGTAGTGGATAGTATAGACGGTGCAGTTATATCTATAGATAAGGATTTTAATATAACTTCTGTAAATAGAAATGGAAAAAGTATGTTTAATATATGTTCCCACAGAGAGAATATTAAAATAACTGATATATTAAAGGATAGTAAGATACTTGATATATTAAATCAAGTAAAGGTCCAGAAATCATCATTTAAGGATATAAATACAGAAATAGAAATCAATGATGAAAAACTATATTTGACTGTGAATTTCTTTCCTTTATTTGATATATTGGATAGATTTGAAGGAATAGTATTAGTTATACAGGATAAGTCCAAGGAAAAAAACTTTGAAGCCCAAGCTATTAGGGCGGATAGATTAGCTACTGTAGGAGAATTGGCATCGGGAGTTGCCCATGAAATAAGAAATCCCCTGGGAATTATAAAAACCACAAGTCAAGTTATAAAAGAAGATATCGATGATTATGAAATAAAAGAAGGTTTAGAAATAATAGAAAGTGAGATAGATAGAGCAAATAAGGTTGTAAAGAGTTTACTAAATTATGCAAAGCCCAAAGAAATCAATAAAGAAAAAGTAAATATAAAAAATTTATTAGAAGAAGTTATAGTTATAATAAATAAATATGCTAAAAAGCAAGATGTAAATATAAATACCAATATATATGATAGTATAACTATAAAAGGAGACAAGGAACAGCTAAAACAAGTATTTATAAATATAATATTAAATGCAGTACAGGCCATAGTATATGAAGGAACAATAGTTATATCCCTACTAAAAGAGGGAGAATGGGTTAATATTAAGATAAAAGATACCGGTAATGGGATATCTAAAGATAATTTAAAGAAAATATTTAATCCATTTTATACAACTAAAGAAGAAGGGACAGGATTAGGACTTTCAATAGTAAACAGGATAATAGGAGACCATAGGGGGTACATAGCAATAGATAGTGTTGTTGGGAACGGAACTGTTGTAGATGTATACTTGCCTATAAATGAAAGTGGTGGTGATAAAGATGAAAAAGACAATATTAATAGCTGATGATGAAAAAAATATGATATGGGCTCTTAAGAAAGCCTTTAAAAAGAAAAATTTTAATGTTATAACAGCTTCAGATGGTCAAGAAGCTGTAGATAAGTTCATAGATGAAATTCCAGACATAGTTTTATTAGATTTAAAAATGCCAAAGTTAGATGGGATAGAAGTATTAAAGAGAATTAAAGAGCATAATAATGAAACACCGGTGATAATGATAACAGCCCACGGCAGTGCTAAGACTGCGGTTAAAGCTATGAAATTAGGGGCATATGACTATATCTCAAAACCATTTGACATAGAGGAATTAAAAATACTTATTGAAAAAGCTATTAATTATAAATCATTAAATGATGAGGTGACATATTTAAAAGAGAAATTAAAAGAAAACAATAGAGATATTATATATAAAGGAATAAAGATGGAAGAAGTAATGGAAATTATAGAGAAAGTAGCTCCAACTGATGCCACCGTTTTAATCTTAGGGGAAAGTGGAACAGGAAAAGAATTAGTAGCCGATGCTATCCATAAAAATAGTGCAAGAAAAGAGGGGCCATTTGTAAAAATAAATTGTGGTGCTCTACCAGAAAATCTATTAGAAAGTGAGTTGTTTGGATATGAAAAGGGGGCATTTACAGGGGCTGTATCCAATAAACTTGGTAAATTTGATATGGCCCAAGGGGGGACTATTTTCCTTGATGAAGTAGGTGAAATAAGTCCTTCCATACAGGTGAAACTACTTAGGGTTTTACAGGAAAAAGAATTTGAAAGGCTTGGTGGAAATAAAACTATAAAAGTAGACACAAGGATTATAACGGCAACTAATAGAAATTTAAAAGAGAGGATAGAAAAGGGTGAATTTAGAGAAGATTTATATTATAGGTTAAATGTAATTCCTATTGAGATTCCTCCATTAAGGGAAAGAAAGGAAGATATTCCATTGTTAGTTACCCATTTCTTAGATAAATACTCATCACAAATGGGCAAAGGGAGAGTTATTATAGACAAGGAAGCTCTAAATAAGTTATGTAATTATCAATGGAAGGGTAATGTTAGGGAATTACAAAATGTAATTGAACGTTGTGTAATATTATCATCTAATAATGAAATAAAAGGGGAAGATCTACCTGACGATATAAAGAAAAAGGAATGGAAGAGGGATTATTTCAGTTTGCCGGAAGACGGGATATCCCTTGAAAAAGTTGAAAAAAGCTTGATAAAACAGGCTCTTAAAAAGGCTGACTATAACCAAACTAAAGCGGCTAAATTACTTGATATCACAAGATATACTTTGCTTTATAGAATGGATAAGTATAATATAGAAAAATAAATATAAAATAATAAAAACAATGGGGTGCCCCATTGTTTTTATTATTTTAGGTATAAACTATTCCGCAACTTTATTTCCTTCATCTAAAGCAAAGAATCCACCAAAACCAAATAGTGGTAAACAGAATAATATTATTATGAAGAAGAAAAAGAAGCCTCCTCCTCCAAAGCCACCAGCTCCACCGTAGCCCATAAGTTAAAACCTCCTTTTGATATTAATTAACTGTTACACTATAAGTATATTCTTTAAGGGGGAAAAGTGTGTTATATAAAACAAATATATTTTAATATTGTGGTAAAAGATACACAGATAATAAAAGACAATATACTATTTGTAGTATTATAAAGGTAAGGGAAAAGGTGCATAAATACTTAGATGGGAAAAAATAAAATCTTCAAGGGAATTTGAAGTTCTTTTAACTATCAAATCTATAAATTTAATCAATGTGGCATGATGATTGCATCAATATTTATTGTGGAATGAAAGGAGGTACATACATGGATCAAGTGGGTTTTGTAATAAATACAAATGATGGATATGCTGATGTGGAAATTAGAAGGGTATCTGCTTGTGGAGATAAGTGTGGCAGTTGCGGAGGTAATTGTGATGCACCTAAGACTAGAGTGAAAATAAAAAACAGTATTAAAGCTCATTCAGGAGACTTTGTCGAAATAGATATGGAAACAAGCCAAGTCATGAAATCTACATTTGTAGCATATGGTATACCCCTGTTTATGACCATATTAGGAATAGTAATGGGAAGTTATATTTTCGGGAGTGTGACAGATATTAATAAAGAATTGGGAGGATTACTTTTAGGGGGAATAGCCTTAACTGTTTCCTTTTTCATTATAAGAATGGCTGATAAGAAACTAAGTAGTAAAGAGGACTTTAAGTTCCGTATGATAAAAATTTTGAATATAAACGAACTATTATAGAATTTACTGGAGGTATAGTATGATAAAAGAGAAATATAATGAATTAGCTGAGATAATAGAAGGGTTGGAAAGTGTTGCGATTGCCTTTTCTGGGGGAGTTGATAGTACTTTTTTAATTAAAGTATGTAAAGAGGTTTTAGGAGACAAGGCAATAGCTGTAACAGCCACTTCGTCTACATATCCCCAGAGGGAGTTTAAAGAGGCTTGTAAATTTACAAAGGAAATAGGGATAGAACATATTATTATTGAATCGGAAGAAACGGATATAGAGGGTTTCTCTAAAAATCCACCTAATAGATGTTACTTTTGTAAGTATGAATTGTTTACTAAGGTCAAAGAGGTGGCAAAGGAAAAAGGTATAAAGTATGTATTAGACGGTTCAAATTTTGACGATATAGGGGATTTCAGACCAGGTATGGAGGCTGCAAAGGAACTTATGGTTAGGAGTCCCTTAAAAGAAGCAGAGTTAACTAAATCAGATATAAGACTATTATCAAAAGATATGGGACTGCCTACTTGGGACAAGCCTGCCTTTGCCTGCCTTTCGTCGAGATTTCCCTATGGGGAAGAGATAAATCCTAACAAGCTTAATATGGTAGAAGCTGCTGAGGATTATCTGATAAAATTAGGCTTTAAGCAGTTTAGGGTAAGATATCACGGTGATATAGCTAGAATTGAAGTTCATCCTAATGAAAGACATAAATTCTTTAGTATAGATATTATGGATGATTTATCAGATAAACTAAAGAAGATTGGATTTACTTATGTTACCATGGATTTAACCGGCTATAGGATGGGAAGCATGAATGAAGTTCTAAGTAATAATAATTAATAAAAAACAATGGGGAACCCCATTGTTTTTTATTAGTTATTGGGGAAGTGTAACTTCCTGACTTATTGCAATATAGATCTAGATTCTAGTTTGCTTTAAATGTTACTTGTTTTCATCTAAAGCAAAGAATCCACCAAAACCAAATAGTGGTAAACAGAATATTATTATTATGAAGAAGAAAAAGAAACCTCCTCCACCAAAGCCACCAGTTCCACCGTAGCCCATGAGTAAAAACCCCCTTTATTATTACTTGCTATATTATAAATATATTCTTTAGTGGTTAAAAGTGTGATTAAAAATGTGTTATATAAAACAATTTTATTTTTTCTATTGTGGTAAAAGGTACAAAAGATTAGTGGAGTAATAATAAACTTCTAAAAATAAAGGGGTTTGTAACATTGGCATGATAGTTGCATTAATATTTATTATAAATAAAATAAGGAGGGACTTTAAATGAAAAAATGGTTTAAAAATTTATTAAAGAAGATAGAACAACAAAATAAAAAGAGCTTCGGTTCAGGAAAGATGGATTGCTGTGAACTGAACCAACAAAGCAATAGTGGAAGCAAGAAATAAAAGGATATTTTAGTGGCTTAGTATACTAAGCCACTAAAATATATATTAAAAATAACTAGGATGGTGAGTTATGAAAGTATTATTTGAAATAGGACATTTTCCAATATATATATTTGGATTCTTTATAGCATTGGGAGTTATGGCAGGGATAGTAGTAGCTATGTTGGAAGCTAAAAGAAAAAAGTATGATGAAGATAAGTTATTTAATTTTATACTTGTGGCAATGGTATCAGGTATATTAGGAGCCAGAATATATTTTATACTAGCATTTAACTTAGATTATTATTTAGAAAATCCAATTAAGATCTTTGCATTTAGAGATGGAGGTTTATCAATCCAAGGAGCCCTGATTTTTGGAATATTAGGGTCATTAATATATGGTAAAATAAAGAAAATAAACATATGGGAAGTGGCAGATATTGTTGCTCCTGGTATTATTTTAGGTCAAGCCATAGGTAGAATAGGGTGCGATGTTTTTGGTGTAGAGATGTCTAAAGAATTATTTTGGGGAGTATCTATGAAAGGACAGTTATTACACCCTGCTCAAATATATGAGGCAGTATTGAACTTTATATTGTTTGGAATTTTGTGGAGTAAAAGAAAATCAGTTAAGTTCAATGGGCAACTATTCTCAATATATCTTATAGGGTTTTCTATAAATAGATTTATTGTTGAATTCTTTAGAACAAATCCTATAGTATTTGGAGGACTAACTATAGCCCATGTAACTGGTATTATTATGCTTATCGTTTCAGTAGTTCTATATCGCATTTTATCTAGTAGAGGAAATATAAAGAAAGATAATAAAGTCAAAAAGTATGATATCAATATCAAAGAACTGTTAGTTATTATTTCATTGATAGTTATATCAGTAACGATATATTATTCAATTTGGTTATAAATAAGAGGAGGTAAGTAAAATGGCAAAGAATAAGGGTCATAAAAATCATATGTTATTGATGTTATTAGGGTGTCTAGCGCCTATATTAATTATATTTGCTGTAAGGGGGATGAATATAAGTCTAGGTTCAGGAAGTATATTCTATTGGTTATTATTTTTACTCTGTCCTTTAATGCATATATTTATGATGAAGGGTATGAGGGGGCATGGAAATGGATGTAAAGGCGAAGAGACAGAGAAGAAAGAGATAGCAGAATATGAAGAGTAAATAAAAATATTTCATTGATAGACATAAATAAACTGATTGAAATAGTAAATCTTCATATTTTCTTCACAAGTTATAGTTATAATATAATTAATAAAAATTACAGGAGGGATAATTGTGAAAAAGAAACTAATAGGATTAATTGGAACAGTGGCCATAATGGGAGGTATAATAGGTGGAGTTGCCTATGCCCATGGTTATGATAATAATGATATCACAAGGGACAGAATGACGGTTAATGAAATTTCAGCTAGGGACTTTGAGTGGGATTCATTTAATGATGACCATTATGATGATATGATTGATATAATGAAGGAAAATGGATTTAAAGATCTAGCTGACAATATGGAAAATGGTAATTATGAATATATGGACGAGTTTATGAACAATATAACAGAGGAAGATTATAACAAAATGATAGATGCAATGAAAGAAAATGGATATGGATATATGGCGGAAATGATGGAATCAATAGGAAGAGAAGAAATGATTGAAATGCATAACTCAATGCATGGGGGAGATTTTGATGTAAATGATCATTGTAGATAATAAAATTATTTTAATTATTTAAATACCACTCTAGGGTGGTATTTATTATATTATAAAAATGGGTAAGTTATTAAATATAAGTATCTTATCTAAATCAATATGGAGGAATACTATGGATAGACATACGGAAAAAATAAGAAAAAGGTATGATCGAGTTTCTAAGGTATATGATTTTTTAGAAAAGCCTATGGAAAAATCTAAGTTTTCAAAATGGAGAGACATGGCTATAGAAAAGTTAGAAGGTAAAGTATTAGAAGTAGGTGTTGGTACTGGCAAAAATTTAGATTATTATCCTAAAGATTTGAATGTTACTGGTATAGACTTTAGTAGTAAAATGCTTGGGAAGGCTAGAAAAAAAGCTAAATTATTAAATAAGAACATAACATTAATACAAATGGATGCACAAAAAATGGACTTTGATGACAATACCTTTGATTCTGTCTATACATCCTGCGTTTTTTGTTCTGTACCAGATCCCATTAAGGGGTTAAAAGAAATAAGAAGGGTATGTAAAAATGGTGGAAAAATTATTATGATGGAGCATGTCAGAAGTGAAAAGAAGGTTTTGGGAACACTAATGGACATATTTAATCCATTGGCGGTAAATAGTTATGGAGCTAATATAAATAGAAGGACAGTGGAAAATTTGAAAAAGGCTGGATTTGATAATATAAAGGTGACAGATTTATGGCTAGACATTGTTAAGCTAATAGAAATAAAAAATGAAAAATAATATATTTCTTAATCTCTATAATATATAGTTATCCAAATAGCTTAGGTATACTTAATTAAGTATGCTTAAGCTATTTTGTTTTAAGGCATAATAAAAGGGTAATAAAACTTTAAACTGATAATAATTATTGATTAATTTCATATTATTTGTTATATTATTCATACATCTATATATTACAATTAATAAATATAAATTATTAAGGAGGTTCATTATGGAAGATGTGTCGTTGCCACTTGCCTTTGGAGCAGGGTTACTTTCCTTTTTCTCCCCCTGTGTATTGCCCCTTATACCAGGATATATAACCTATATAACTGGAACAACCGTGGAGGCAGAACTGAAGGATAGAAAGCTATTTGCATTAACAAGGACCATAGGATTTATTTTAGGCTTTACAATAATATTTATGATTATGGGTGTATCAGCAAGTTTTATAGGTAGACTATTTCTTAGATACAAACAAGAATTTATGAAGATAAGTGGAGCTTTAATAGTAATATTTGGACTTAATATGACAGGTATACTTAAGTTAAACTTTTTAAACAGAGAAAGAAGATTTAAGCTACCTAAGATAACCAATTGGTTTAGTTCTACACTTATGGGGATGGCATTTGCAGCTGGATGGACCCCCTGTATAGGTGCAGTATTGGGAACAATATTACTTTATGCAGGAACAACTGCTATGTTATCAAAAGGAATATACATGTTATTAACATATTCGTTAGGGTTGGCTATTCCATTTATTATAACATCGCTACTTATCAATAAATTTAGTAGCTTTCTAACTAAATCAGAAAAAATTATGAAGTATATTATGAGAGTAGGCGGTATTATCATAATATTAATGGGTATATTAATATTTACTAATAACATGTATAAAATAGCCACATGGTTTTTAGATAAATTAGGAGGAGGATACTACTAGATGAAAAAAATATATATTATATTAATGGTATTGGCCATTGGAATATTAACAATTGGATGCAGTGAGGAAGATAATATAAAGGATAAAAATAAAAATATAGAAACTAATGATGATAATGCTAAAAACAATGAAGAAGACACTAGTGAGGAAGAAAAAGAAGGCGAAGATGAATTTCCTAATATCACTATAGGTGAAGAGGCTCCTGATTTTACATTAGAAAATTTAGATGGCGATTTAGTATCTTTATCAGACCATGAAGGGGAGATAGTATTTATTAACTTTTGGGCATCATGGTGTCCTCCATGCAAGGAAGAAATGCCAGATATAAATAAACTTTATTTAGAGAAAAAAGATGATAACTTTACTGTCTTAGCTGTCAACTCCGGGGAAGAAAAATCCACAGCTTCTAAATTTATAAAAGAGGGAGAATATGAATTCCCTGTATTACTGGACATAGACCAAGACATTTCTATTAGATATCTTGTTACTGGTCTTCCTAAAACTGTTATAGTAGATGGGGAAGGGATGATAAGATATGTAAAAATAGGTATTATGAATTATCCGGAAATGAAAGAGATAGTGAAGTTTATTGAGGAGAATTAAAATATGAATCAATATGTTTATGTTAATGGCTCTATAGGTATAACATGGTTTGCATTACTTTCAGTTATATCAGGGATTGTAGGATATGTATATATTAAAATAACAAATAAAAACTATGATATAGAAAAAACAATAATAGAAGATACCTATTTTTTGTTGATAATAACTGGTCTTTTGGGTGCTAGGATAGGGTATGTGATATTAAACTTTGATGTTTATAAAGGGGACTTTTTTAATATAATTTCCCTTGACCATATAACTTTAAACTTATATGGTGCTATTTTATTTGGAGTAATTAGTGTTTATGTTGTAGCTAAGCGGAAAAAGTTAAGGTTTAGAGATTTAATTAAGCCATATATTATTCCCTTTTATGTAGCTATGGCTATTGGAGTTTGGACAAAATATTTAGATGGGTTCTTAATAGGAAATAAATATAATGGTCCATTATCCCACTATTACTTTGGAGCAAATAGACATTTAGTGCCATTATATTTATCAATATTGTTTGTTTTAGCTATAGTACTGGAAATAGTGCAAAGAAAAAAAGTGGGAAAAAACTTATCGATAGTTATATTTGTACTATCTATTATAATACATCCTATTATAAAATCAGTATTTACCTAAAAAAACTTATATTTTACACAAAATAAAGGGGCACAAAAAGTGCCTCTTTAACATTTATATTTTATATGTAGGGTCTGAATATATTCAGGCCGGTTTTAAAGCCATATAGTATAGTCCAATAGTAAAATTTAGTTGCTGGGGATTCGTAATCCCACAGCTTATTAAGAAAACAGTCTTTGGTATAATAGGTCTTCTAGAAGAAGACCTAAGGAGTTCAATATATTGAAACCCTACACATATACCATGGAAATGTCAAGACCCTGCTCTCTACTCCCTGCACACTGCACGGAATAAAGAAGTGCCAAAGGCACCTTTATTCCTACTATATAGCATCGATAGCTGCTTTAAGTTCCTTTTCTACTTCTTTTGCTATTGATACTAAGCTATCATCATTAAACATACCTATCAAATCAGTAGGTCTTAACATACCTACATAAACAGAATTATTTTTCTCATATATAACCATTTTGCATGGTAGAAAATATCCCACTTCAATATGACTTTCTAAGACTTCTTTAGCTTGTTTTGGATTACAAACTTCAAAAACTTTAAAGTTTGTATCAAAATCTAATCCCTTTTCCTTTAACTTATCCTTAAAGTTTAATTCCCAAAGAACACCAAAGTTGTGTTCCGATAAACTTTTCTTTAAGGCATCAATAGCATCGCCAAATTCTTTTTCTACTTTAACCTCATAGATTATTTTCACAATTATCACTCCAATATTTTATTATTTACTAATATTTTTACCCATTAGTAAGCAAAATAAATATGATATAGAAAATAAATTATTAGAGGGGATAATATGCATAAAGGTTTATTAGAGTTGAGTGTAGTTTTGTATATACTGGTGGGGACACTAGTAGGGTTTATTGGACGTTGGTGGATGCTTAGGGGAGATATAAGGCAATACCCCACATATCCAAATGGATATCTTATACATCTCACCACTGGATTTATTGCAGCGGCAATGGGATCAGTTGCTTACCCGGCATTGATTTCAAAAAATTATGTGGCAGTAACTTTTTTGGCTTTAGCCATACAACAATTTAGGGATATAAGGAAAATGGAAAAAGAAAGCTTACATTCCGTAGAAGGAGAAGTATATGCACCTAGGGGGAGTTCATACATAGATGGTATAGCAAAAACCTTTGAAGCGAGAAATTATATAGTAATGATTACTTCTTTAATTACTACTGTCAGCGCATTTACATTGAAAATATATATTAAAAATAAGATTATAATAATAATTTTGTCGGCATTAATAGGGAGTATTATTTTATATTTGTTAAAAAATTATACAAAAGGACATCATATTAGGGATATTGCTACAATAGAGGATGGAGAGTTAAGTTTTAAAGACGGAGACAACCTCTATGTAGGAGAAATATATGTAATGAATGTAGGACTATCTGCAACAAGGAAAAGAATATTAAAAAATGGCATAGGTATAATTATTAAACCAAAGGGAGAAATGGAAAAGATAATATTAAATCACAGTGGTCAAACTAAGGCACTTATCCACGAATGCTCTAGATTATGTGGTTTAGAGCGTTACGTTACTACTAGACGAAATTTTGATAATGGAGATGTGGCTTTAGTAATAGTACCTATAAAGAAAGATAGGGAATATATAAAAGAAATAGTAAAAAGTGTTCCTATTCTAGAGACATTAAAGAAAAAATCGGATTAGCTAAGAGGAGGAAAACTATGAAAAAAAGTCAAACTAAAAGTATATTGGCTATGGTTACTATAGATAAAGAACTTGTGTTAGATGCAGGTGTCCCAACCATAGTTGCTAAGGACAAAGAAGAACAGGAGGGAATAGCTTCTGAACTAGGTAGAGTTTTGGCTGGCAACGTTTATGGTCTTAAAAATGGTGTTATCATTATAACACAGGAATAAGAAATAGAGCTAAATCTCTTTAGCTCTATTTATACTAATTTTTATTTACTTTTATTTTAACAAATTAGATTAAAAATTCATTATGTTTGTGCCTGTAAATATATGTCGATAGTAGTGCTTTTATTTAACTGGGAAGACTTATATGCAAGTCTCGTATAGTTAGAAAGCTTTTTGGGGACAATAGCTACGACTTCACCAGGGTTAATAAGTTTCACATCAGAATCATTTATCCAGTCCGTTGAATTAGGACTTATTTGTAGGATTGTTTCACATAAATTACTACCTGTATTTTTTATAAAATAAGTGTAATTAAAAAATTTTGATATATCATAGATAGTTGAACCAGTATAGGAGTTATTAGTAGTTACTCCACTTTTAGAGTTTGAGTAAAAAAATCTGCTGGATATTTCATTTGAACTTTCCAAATAAATATTCAGTTTTGGGATAAATAACTCATCAGTTGAGTCCATACTATAAAAGGCCAGTAAAGAATCTACAGTTTCGTCAGCAGAGTAGATCATCAGTCCATAATTTGGGTACTCTCCATTATACCAGGATCTAACAAGGGGAGTAATATCTGCAGTTATATATGAATTTAATTCATTATTAACAATTAATGTTCCAGAAACTTCTGTGCTTATGGTAGGTTGATTTACATAGTTTACAGTTTCATAATCAAAGTTTTCTCTTACTCTGCTAATATTGTAGTATTTTGTGTAAGAAGGGTTATCGTTTCTAATTATATATAGTTCTAATTCAGCTTTTTTAATTATATATCCTTTAGGCAATTGAGAGAGATCAAAGGATAATAAGCTTCTGTAGATTACATCGGGAGGATACTTACCAACAAATAGAGCATAATAATCATTGAAATTTTGATATGGAATATTACTGTTTATATAGGTATCATTATCTGGGGGTTTTATAATAAGAGCTGACATAATATCCTTCCTTTCAATCGTCTTTCATTATTAAGTAATCTTTCATAATGTTAAGGGCTTCAGTATCAATAATATCAAATAATTTTATGGACCGTATAAATTCTTTATAACTTAGGTCACAGAAATCATTTTTATAATATAATTTACCTAATCTTAATAAGACTTCATTATTTTCAATAAGATTTAATAGTTCTAAAGACTTTTCAAATATTTCAGGAGTTGAACAATTTAATAATAACTCTAACAAGTCAAATATATGTTCTGAATATAGAAGGGATTCTTTTTCATTGTCACTTAATGGTTTAGATTTATCATTTTCAATTATTTTACAAAAGGCATAATAAACTTTGAATCTATAAAAATCATCGAAGTTTTTTGCTGAATCTAGTAATTTTGTAAGATTCCCTAAATTATTATTTAAACATTCACATAATATAGACATATATATAGATTCCTTATAAAATTTTCCTTCTTTAATATGACAGAAAGAGTTATATGCATTCTTGTAGTCCTTAGTATATAAAAAGCACATACCCTTGTGATAATCTATTTCTTCTTTATATAGATTCAATGAATCTTCATATAGGGGAATAGCTTTTTTATATACTTTTTTCAAATAATACTTATTTGCTGAAGCAAAAAGTTCCTTTGAAGTTTTATTTTGAGGATTAGCAGGTGATTTCTTATCTATTCTTTGATTTTTTTTATTAAAAATCACTTTAAGCTTAGGAGAGTATTTAAGGTGGTCCTTACTATAAAAACCTATTAATGATTTTACTCTATTATTAATAGATTTTATAACTAGACCATAATTTTTATCTTGATTTTTACACCATATTTTAAATAATTCGGTTATATCTATGTTAATCCAAGTAGTAACTTCATCTAGAATAGAGAATGAAGATATTGGAGAACTTGAGAATTTAGGCTGATTATTAAAGTTAATACTATTTTTATCATATTCATTTTCAATGGGGTGTAATGTATACTTTTTTTCATAAGAGATATTATCGTTTTTCCATATATATAATAGTAATTTGACTTTTTCGATATTGTTTATATTGGTTATATTGGATATATCAAATTTTAATATATTTCTAAACTCTATGTTTTTAAATAAGTTACCTAGAAATAATTTATTATAGTTACTTATATTTTCATTGGGTTTATTACTATTTAGGGTTATACTATCAACTATTGATTTTATAGTTATTTCAGGCAAGATTACACCTCCTTATTTTCCACATAATTTCTAATCCCTCTGCATCTATCACATTAAACAGTCGGATAGAACGTATAAACTCTTTATAAGCTAGATTAAAGTGACCATGTTTATAATATAGCTTTCCAAGTCTTAATAAAACTGAATTATCGTTAACTATATTTAAGAAATTCAAAGTCTTTTCAAAAACATCATATTCTTCAAGGTGTAAAAGAGTGTCTAATATAGAAAAGATAATATTAATAACTACATTTGATGTATAATCATAGGGGTTGTATTTTTTGTCAGATAAAATATCTAAAAAGGTGTTATAAACCTTTATTTTATCTTTAGATGTATTATCTTTTACTTTAGAAATTAAAGAATAAGCTTTATCTAACTGATTATCTAAAACTTTACATAAGGCCATCTTATACTTAATATCTTCAAAACTTTCTTTATTATCTATCCTATAGAAATTCTCATAGGCTTTTCTATAATCCTTTTTATATAGTAGACAAAGAGCCTTATAATATTGAGCTTTATTATAATTTTTAGACCCTACAGATATATTTGATAAATAATCAGAGGCTACATTATATTCCTTTAAATCAAAGAAAATATCAGATAATATGAAGTAACAGTTTTCATCTATTGAATCCCCAAAGAAGCCTTCTAAAGTTTTTTTGATATTATCTATTTTATAGGAATTTTTCTTTAATATATGGGCTATTCTATAAAGGGGTTGTATATAATCGTTTCTTTTCTTTAATGTTTCTACATAGTGGTAATATGCTTTATCATATTCCCCTAAAGAATAATAGATTTCTGCTAAACCATGATGGGGTCGATAGCTACCTACACCTACAATGAAACTTAGATATAGTGGGGGTTCTCCCATTTTTAGACATTGATTAAAGGTTTCTATTGTTAGTAAAGTATTCTTTCTCTTATCGGAAATAATACCCTTAACAAATAATAGATCTGTAAATCTAGGGTAATATCTAAGTCCTTTATTTATAATAGATAGGGCCTCATCATATCTATTTAATTCATTTAAACACATTATTATACGGAAGATTAATTTCGGGCTAAATCCACAGGTGGGATTGAACTTATCATATGATTTTTTATAATATACTAAAGCCTTTTCATAATCTTCTAGGGCAAAATATTCATTTCCTATGTTAAAGAGATTAAAGCTATTGTGACTATCTTTTTCTAAGACTTCTTTTAATATTTCAATATTTCTTTTTCTTTTATTTTTTTCTTTTATATTATAGTTAAGATAACCATAGTGATGAAATTTGATATTGGCTACTTTTGTAACTTTTTTTCTATCTATGCCATCGGGATAGTCTAATTGTTCATGGATTTCTCCTTTGAACTTATAGCCCTTATTATTTCTTATAAGTCGTACATTTAGGTTATTTACAACATTAAGACCAGGTTTAGTCCCTACATAGCTTAAAGTTTGCATAAAATAGATATCTGTATCCTCATTATCTAATAGCTTTAATAAACTAGTTTTATCATTGGGCTCTAAACGATCATCACCATCCATAATTAGTATCCAATCACCCTTGGCCTTTTCTATAGAATAATTTCTAGATTTGCTAAAATTATTGCACCACTTAAAATAATAGACTTTAGAATTATAATTCTTTGCTATGTCAATAGTTTTGTCTGTTGATCCAGTGTCTACTATTATCATCTCATCCACTATATCTTTCACACTATCTAAACATCTTGGTAAATTTTTTTCTTCATTTTTAACTATCATACATAAACTTAATTTCATAGAAAGCACCTCGAATAAAAGTATTAAAAATCTTTTTATTTGAAATTGGGGGACTA
This sequence comes from Dethiothermospora halolimnae, assembly GCF_037577855.1. Lineage (NCBI taxonomy): Bacteria > Bacillati > Bacillota > Tissierellia > Tissierellales > Thermohalobacteraceae > Dethiothermospora > Dethiothermospora halolimnae. Next base: position 27,200 of record NZ_JBAKFX010000050.1, read on the forward strand.
TAGTCCCCCAAAATTTATCAACTAAGCATGGGCATTATAATAAGTTTCAATAGTTGCTGTACCTGAAGCATTATAAAATAGTCTAGTATATCTAAGATATTTTTGTGCTACTAGAGTTGCCTTTTCTCCTGCACCAACCGATACTTCTGAAGAACCATCATCTATAAAATAGTCAGTATTATCTGTTGGAGATATTTGAAGTTTTACACTTACGGCTGCAGAACCTGTGTTGTTTACATAAAATGAATATACATCTTGTTCTGAGTTATCTATAGTCATGGCTATACCCGTGTCGGTTATATCAGTTAAGGTTGCATTAGATGCAGTGAAAAGATTTCCTGCTTTGATAATGCTGTCGGTATCGCCGGAAAGATTTCTAATATCCAAATCAGTGGCGGTAACAGTAACAGAGTCAGTATCAGCAGAAAGATCTCTGATATCCAAATCGGTAGCAGTCACAGTAACAGAGTCGGTATCAGCAGAAAGATCTCTGATATCCAAATCGGTAGCGGTAACAGTAACAGAGTCGGTATCAGCAGAAAGGTCTCTGATATCCAAATCAGTGGCAGTTACAGTGACAGAGTCGGTATCAGCAGAAAGATCTCTGATGTCCAAATCGGTAGCGGTAACAGTAACAGAGTCAGTATCGGCAGAAAGGTCTCTAATATCTAAATCAGTGGCAGTCATAGATACACTACCATCGGAAGAGGTCTTAATTGGAGTAGTCACTCCACCATTATCACCATATATTTTGGTTTTCAATTGTTCAGCAACATCATTAAATACAATATTATTTGGCAAATTAATCTTCCTCCTTTTAGGATATAGACTTCTTGTCTTAAATCCTAGTACATGATATGACTAGGGTTTTAATATGTGTCAAAAAATATTATGAAAAATATATTATACTAGGAGATTAAGACCAGCTAGTAAAAGTCAAGAGTATTTAAGTGAAAAAATTTAAATTCTCTAATATTAAATTTATGCACGACAAAAAGACCTTTGAAAAACACGAACAATGGCCAAATTTAGGCTTTTAAAATTGT